>NZ_JBFUIC010000304.1:0-4699 GCF_056402075.1 Pseudomonas sp. P4_C3 | reverse complement strand
GTCTGGCAAAGTGTTGAAGCTGGGGGTGGACCCGACGTATCCACCGCTGGAATACAAGAACCAGGATGGCACGCTGACCGGCTTCGGGGTCGACATCGCCGAGGCGTTGTGCGCCGAACTGAAAGCCCGATGTGTCTGGGTGGAAAGCAGCTGGGACGGGATGATCCCGGGACTGCTGGCGCGCAAGTTCGATGCGGTGGCGTCTTCGATGACCATCACACCCAAACGCCTGGAGCAGATTGCGTTTACCGACAAGGTGTCCAATGCACCGGCACGGTTAGTGGTCAAACGTGGATCGGGATTACAGCCGACCCTCGAATCGCTCAAGGGCAAGCGCATTGGTGTGGAGCAGGGCTCGACCCAGGAGTCCTATGCCAAAGCGGTTTGGGGTTCCAAAGGCGTGGACGTTCTTTCCTATCAGAATCAGGACCAGGTGTACGCCGACCTGGTCGTGGGGCGACTTGATGCCTCGTTGCAGGGTTCCATTCAAGCCAGTTACGGCTTCTTGAAAACAGCGGCGGGTAAGGACTATGAATTTGCCGGTGCCACTCTGGATGACCCGGGCTTCTTCGGCGTCGGTGATGGCCTTGGTCTGCGCAAGGACGATGTCGCGTTGCGCGAAGATTTGAACAAAGCCCTGGCAACCATTCTCGCCAACGGTACTTACGCGCGGATCAACAACAAGTACTTCGATTTTGACGTCTACGGCGCCCAGTAACGCGTCGTCGTTAGCTTGAACAGGGCGCTCGTTCGAGCGCTCTATTGCCCCCCCCTTCACCTCACCCTGACAAGAACAAGGAGAGTGAGATGCTTCTGGAAGGTTTTGGCCCGCAGATTCTGCTGGGCACCCTGGCGACCATCAAACTGGCGCTTTGTTCATTGCTGATCGCCGTCCTGGCCGGGCTGATGGGCGCCAGTTCCAGGTTGTCGTCCAATCGTTTGTTGCGCACGCTGGCCACGGCTTACACGACCGTGATCCGCAGCATGCCGGACCTGGTGATCATGTTGCTGCTGTTCTTMAGCCTGCAGATGCTGCTCAACCGGATGACCGATTGGCTGGGCATCGCCCAAATAGATATCGACCCGTTTCTGGCCGGTGTCGTGACGCTGGCATTCATTTACGGGGCCTACTTTACCGAGACATTCCGCGGCGCCTTCCAGGCAGTCCCGACGGGGCAGATCGAAGCCGCGAGGGCCTACGGCATGACCCACGGGCAGACCTTTCGCAAAATCCTGTTCCCGCAAATGTTGCGCCATGCGCTACCCGGCATTGGCAACAACTTGCAGGTGTTGATCAAATCGACTGCGCTGGTATCGATCATCGGCCTGACAGATGTGGTCAAGGCCACGCAGGATGCGGGCAAGGGCTCGATGCAGTTCTTTTACTTCACCCTGGTCGGCGGCCTGATCTACCTCGCCATTACCACGGTAGCCAATGGTGTGTTGATGTGGCTGGAGCACCGCTACTCGGTCGGTGTCAGGAAGGCTGCGTTATGAACGGCATTCTTCAAGACTACTGGCAGGCTTACCTGTGGAGTGACGGGCCATACTTTTCCGGGTTGGCGGTGACGTTGTGGCTGCTCATACTTTCGGTGGTGATGGGTTTTGTGCTCGCGGTACCGTTGTCGATTGCCCGCGTCAGCCGCAACCCGCTGCTGCGCCTGCCGGTCTGGTGTTACACCTACGTGTTTCGTGGCACCCCGTTGTACATCCAGTTGCTGTTCTTTTACACCGGGGTGTACAGCTTGCATGTGGTGCGGTCCCAGGATTTTCTCAACGCTTTTTTCCGTGACGGCTTCAACTGCACGGTGCTGGCTTTCGGGCTCAATACCTGTGCCTACATGACCGAGATTTTTGCTGGCGCCATCAGGGCGACCGCCCACGGAGAAGTCGAGGCCGCCAGTGCCTACGGAATGAGCCGGTTCACGCTTTATCGGCGGATTATTCTGCCGTCGGCATTGCGCCGCGCGCTGCCGTTTTTCAGCAATGAAGTGATTCTGATGCTGCATTCCACCTCGGTGGCCTTTACCGCCACGGTGCCCGATTTGCTGAAGATCGCCCGGGATGTCAACTCGGCGACCTATGCATCCTTTACCGCCTTTGGCATTGCCGGGGTGTTGTACGCCACCAGTGCTTTTTTCCTGATCTGGCTGTTTCGACGCGGCGAGCTGCATTGGCTGGCCTACCTCAAACCGCGGACGCACTGACCCCTATCGGACTTGCTCGAATGTATAAATTGATCGTTGAAGATGTCCATAAAAACTACGGCAACCATGAAGTGTTGAAAGGGGTTTCGCTCAAGGCCAGGGCGGGTGATGTGATCAGCATCATCGGCTCCTCCGGGTCCGGGAAAAGTACCTTCTTGCGTTGTATCAACCATCTGGAACAACCGTCGGCCGGGCGCATTGTTGTCAATGACGAAGAGTTGCTCACCCGCAGAAACTCAAGGGGTGAGTTGTGTGTGGTTAACCCCGGGCAGTTACGGAGCCTGCGCAGCCGGTTGTCGATGGTGTTTCAGCACTTCAATTTGTGGAGCCACATGTCCGTGCTGGAAAACATCATCGAGTGCCCGATGAGCGTGCTCGGTATCAGTCGGGCGCAGGCACTGGAGCGGGCGCGTCATTACCTTGCCAAGGTGGGGCTGCCACAAAAAGTCGAGGGCCAGTACCCGGTGCATTTGTCCGGCGGCCAGCAACAGCGGGTGGCCATTGCACGTGCGTTGGCCATGGAGCCTGAGGTGATGCTGTTCGACGAAYCGACTTCAGCCCTTGACCCTGAACTCGTGGGCGAGGTGCTCAAGGTCATGCAGCAACTGGCCGAAGAGGGCAGGACGATGGTGGTCGTCACCCACGAAATGGCGTTTGCCAGGCAGGTGTCGAACCACGTCATGTTTCTGCATCAGGGGCGGGTGGAGGAGTCGGGAGCGCCAGGCACGCTGCTGGAACAGCCTCAAAGCGAGCGGTTGCAGCAGTTCCTGGCCGGGAGTCTCAAGTAGTTAAATTTCGATTTTCCAGGCGTGAAGGATAATTTCGAATACTAACGCCAGCAGAGCAATCGACCGACCGCATCTGGCCGATCTGTGCCTATCGCCACTGTCAGCTTCACGCCCTGAGGAAGTCAGTCAACCTAAATCGAGGTTCTTCAGCAGCGGTGAACCGCGCTTCCTCTGCGCCGACCAATAAAGTCGYTGATAGCACCGGAAAATATCTTGACGAGCATGGCGGTCGATTCAGCAATACCCTCGATCACGCCGACGGCCAACGCACTCGCACCCAATGTAGTGACCAAAAACACAGGCAGTAAACTGTGCACCAGCTCGGATGATAGATCCATGAATAGGCTGACAAAGCCAAGAGCCCAAATCGTGCGCGGAATACGAAAAAGCTCAGCTTTGGTGTTTGAACTTCCGCTACTCATATTTTCATCCTGTACTCATCGGCATCAAGGAGAGACTGAGGAAACGGTTCAGTCGTGCATGCAGGCGAACCAAGTTTCCGCCAGAGCGGCAAAAATCAATGGAGCTGCCGTTGCCTCTGTAGTTCCCTCTTCAGCCAGGTGCGTGCCGGTTGTGCGCCCTCTGGACATCGCACCTCATAGGCGCGGCCAGTCATACTGCTTCTGGTGGCAGCAAGATCGATGAAGTCTTCTGCGCTGTTCACCATATTCTTGCCTTCGAGATAATTCAGCTTCTTCTCCAGATGCGCCCGAGCCCGGGGACCTGGGAATGCGTCCCCGTTACGCACGAACTGACATTCACTATGCTCGACAAAGTCCAGCAAGCCCTTTATCTCTTGTGTGGCTTGATGTGTGGCTTGAGCCTGCACATTGGTTACGATTGCGATAAGGCTGATACCAGCGGCCATCATCAATTGGCTGATGGGCCTGGCCGCTGCTCCTATCCACATCTGCATGCGCATCCGCATGATTCATCCTCGTCCTGAAAGTGGCTGGTTTCTGCCTGTCGCCAAGGGCCAGAACTGGCCAAAAGCATACACTTTTCAGCCCTGATGAAGTCGGTGCCTCACAATACCCTGTGACTTGATGGAGCGCAGATGTTGCGCAAATTGTCTATCCTGAACTCGCACGCTGAACACTTGCATTGAAGAATATGAAATACCCCTAGGCCGTAGCAATTAGCGTCCTTTAGCTCAACGTTAGGGTTCGGAGAGTCAGCAATGAGCAATCAAAACATGCCAAATCAGACTACTCCAGAGAAACCTACCCACACACCCAATGACGGAAACGTAATTGTTTCTGAATCCGCTTACACCCCGAACGCAGTTCATTTAAAGGTCCGCTTACGGAATATAGCGTTGTCAGTCACCCTCCTGATCTATGGAACATTTGGAGTGGTCACCGACAACTTTATGATTCCCACCAAGCGCGGGGTATTAACACTGTATGGCTACCCAGCATGGATCATGTATGGAGCGCTGCTGTGTCTGGTGGCTAACCTGACTGCGGTGATCATTGATCATTACGACACGCGAAACAATGAAGGAAGGTACAAAAAGTTTGAAGCGTTTGTGCGAAAATTTGGATGGATACTGTTTGGTCTTGCATTGATTCTAAGTCTCGTGAAACACGCCAAAGATTACGTATGTGAGGATAGAGTAATCCTACAAGCGACCAGCGAAAAAGTTGGACTTACTGCAATCGCATACAATCGCTACTGCGCCTTGCATGATCCACTCAATGC
>NZ_JBFUIC010000303.1:0-4711 GCF_056402075.1 Pseudomonas sp. P4_C3 | reverse complement strand
GCACCTGGGTTATGACACCCTGCTGGTCTACAACGACCGCTCCCGTGGCAACTCGCGCATCGATCGCGAAGACATCGTCTACCGCGCCGACGAAGCCGCCCTGCAGGACCTGGTCGGCCACGAATGGGGCCTGAACTATCGGGTGCGGGGTCGCCATGCCGGACAAGACCCGCTGCTGTTCCTCGACCTGCGCAACACCCGTGGCTGGGTCAAGGACCACAGCAAAAACAAAAGCGTGCTGAACCTGTTCGCCTACACCTGTGGTGTCGGCCTCAGTGCTGCCGCCGGCGGCGCGCGCGAGGTGTGCAACCTGGACTTCGCCGAAGGCAACCTGGCGGTCGGCCGAGAGAACGGTCAACTCAACCCGCAGTTGCCAACCATGGAATTTATCCAGTCCGACTACTTCCCGGCCATTCGCCAACTGGCCGGCCTGCCGATCAGCCAGCGCCGCGGGCAAAAACTGCCGAGCTATCAGCGCCTGGAACAACGCCAGTACGATCTGGTACTGCTGGATCCACCGGCCTGGGCCAAGAGCGCATTCGGCACCGTCGACCTGCTGCGCGACTACCAGAGCCTGCTCAAACCCGCCCTGCTGACCACCGCCGACAACGGCGTGCTGATCTGCTGCAACAACCTGGCAAAAGTCAGCATGGACGACTGGCGCGAGCAGGTTTTGCGTTGTGCAGAGAAGGCCGGGCGGCCGGTGCGTGAGTGGCGCGTGATGACGCCAGGCGCCGACTTCCCGTCGATGGATCAGCAACCACCGCTGAAAACCCTGATCCTGCAGCTCTGATTGCTGTGGGAGAAATCTGAAACTTACTGAACAGGGCGATCACTTGGGAACCGGAAACGCGTGCCATACTCCAAGGCACTCCGGTCCAGACAGATGAAGCCACACATGTACAAAGGATTGATTCGCGCCATTGGTGCCTTGTTGACTGCTCTGGCCCTCTACAGCTTGCTGGGCTTTCTGATTTTACCGGGTGTGGCGCTGCGCGTTGCCAACCAGCAACTGGCCAACTACGCCACCACACCGGCCACGATCCAGCGGATCGAATTCAATCCGTTCAGCCTTGAACTGACCCTTTGGGGCTTGAATATCGGCGAGCCCGGCAAGGAGCAGGTCGGTTTCGAACGTCTGTACGCCAATCTGCAACTCGACAGCCTGTGGACCAAGGCGGTGCACCTGTCCGATGTCGAACTGGACAAGCCCAAGACCGAAATCCTGTTCAGCAAGGACGGCAAACTCAATCTGCTGGGGCTGTTCAAACTGCCAGCGAGCGAACCCACACCCGCCAACCCGGATGCCAAGCCGTTTCCGCTGCGCATCGAGCGGATCAAGCTGGCCGGCGGCGCCGTGCACTTTGAAGATGCCCGGCCCAGCGAGCCCATCGAGTTTCTCTACGACACACTCGATTTCGAGCTGAAGAACCTCAGCACTCTGCCCGATGACAGCGCCGACATGACCTTGGTGGCCGTCGGCCCCAATGGCGGACAAATCGACTGGACCGGCAACTTCAGCCTGATCCCGATCGCTTCCGAAGGTAAGCTGAAAATCACCGATGGCAAAATGAAGGCCTTTTGGCCCTATGTGCGCGACGCCGTGCCACTGGACCTCGAAAACGGCATCATGAGCATCAGTACCGACTACAAATTCAGCCTGGCCAAGGAAACCGAGCTGCTGCTGAGCAATGTAGCGGTCAACATTGCACCCTTCGCGATCAAGGCCCCGGATGGCCGGCCGCTGGTGAAGCTCGAGCGCCTGGACGTCAGCGAAACCACCGTGGACCTGGCCAAACAGCAAGTGGTGGTCGGCAAGATCCGCAGCCACAAACTGGAAACCTGGGCCGCTCTGGAACCGGACGGCCAACTCGACTGGCAGAAACTGTTCGCCAGCCAACCGTCAAAACCCACCGCCAAAGCCAAGGCGGATGCCGAACCAGCCAGCACTCCGGCGGCGGCAGACTCACCGAAGCCCGAACCGGCCGCCCCAGGCAAACCCTGGCAGGTGTTGCTCAAGGATGTGCAGTTGCGCGATTACCAGGTGCATCTGGCCGACCGTAAGGCACAACCTGCCGTCGCCCTGGATCTGAGCCCGCTGAACCTCGACCTGCAAAACTTCGACAGCCTCAACGGCTCACCCTTTACCCTCAAGCTCGATACCGGCGTGGGCAAGCAAGGCAAGATCATGGCCGACGGCGAGGTCAACCTGGCCCCGGTCAGCGCCAGACTAAAGGTCCAGACCAGGGACATCGACCTGCGTGTTGCCCAGTCCTACATCACGCCGTTCATTCGCCTGGAGCTGCGCAGCGGCATGCTCGCCAGCGATCTGGCGGTCGACCTGAAAAGCACCGAGCCCCTGGCCTTCAACGTCACAGGCCGCGCCCAGGTCGATCAGTTGCATACCCTGGACACCCTGAAAACCCGCGACTTCCTCAAGTGGCAACAGGTCGTGGTCGAAGGCCTGAACTATCAGCATGGGGACAGCCTGTCGATCGACAAGATCAACCTGTTCCAGCCCTATGCGCGCTTCATGATCAACGATGATCGCACCACCAACATCGATGACCTGCTGATTCCGCAACCGGCAGACTCCGGGGCAAAACCAGCGGCAAGCAAACCCGCCAGCAACGAAAAACCGTTGGGCATCCACATCGGCGGCATTTTCATCAATGACGGTTCGGCCAACTTTGCCGACTTCAGCCTGACCCCGAACTTCGCCACCGCCATTCAGCAACTCAACGGGCAGATCGGCACCATCGACAGCCGCCAGCCGAAACCGGCCAGTGTCGACGTCAAGGGCAAGGTCGATCGCTACGCGCCAGTGACCATCAAGGGCTCGGTCAATCCGTTCGACCCGATGGCCAGTCTCGACATCGCCACCAGCTTCAAACGCGTGGAACTGACCACGCTGACGCCCTACTCCGGCAAGTTCGCCGGCTACCGTATCCGCAAGGGCCGGCTCAATCTCGACCTGCACTATCAGATCACCAAGGGCCAGCTCAAAGCTGAAAACAAAGTGGTGGTTGAACAACTGCAACTGGGGGAAAAAGTCGACAGCCCGGATGCCGTGAGCCTGCCGCTGAAACTGGCGATTGCCTTGCTCAAGGACGTCGACGGCAAGATCTCCATCGAACTGCCGGTCAGCGGCGACCTGAACAACCCTCAGTTCAGCGTCATGCCGATTATCTGGCAGACCCTGCGCAACCTGATCGTCAAAGCCGCGGCGGCGCCGTTCAAGCTCATTGGCGGGCTGGTCAACGGAAGTGGCGCGGAAGACCTGGGTAGTGTTTCCTTCGCAGCGGGTTCCAGCGACCTGGGCAAGGACGCCGAAGGCGCTTTGGACAAACTGTCCAAGGCGCTCAAGGAACGCCCGGCCCTGCGCCTGGAAATCGAAGGCACCGCCGCCCAGAGCGCCGATGGCCCACTGATCGCCGAACAACGCCTGGAGCGTGAGTACCAGTACAACTACTACAAAATGCTCCAGCGCCGCGGCGACAAGGTCCCGGCCCAGGCTTCGTTGCTGGAAGTGCCAGACGGGGAAAAAGGCCCGCTGCTCGAAGGTATCTACCGCACCCGCCTGAAAACCCAGCCCCCCGCCGAATGGAAGGATCTGGGCAAGGAAGAGCGCACCACGAAAATGCGTGCCGAGGTGATCAAGTTCTGGAGCTCCAGTGACGTGCTGTTGCGTCAACTGGGCCAGGAACGCGCCAGCAGCATCAAGGATTACCTGGTCGACAAGGCCAAACTGGAGGATACCCGGGTGTATTTCATCGACGCCAATCTGGGCGAGGCAGAAAGTGACGGCCGCGTGGTAACACCGATGCATCTGGACGCCGAGTGACGGTTCGGTGGCTGCTGGCTGGCCTGGTTCTGGTGCTATCCGCCAGTCAGGCCTGGGCGGCCGATACCCTGCGCTGTGGCAGCCAATTGATCAGCGTCGGCGATCGCTCCAGCGAAGTTCTGCAGAAATGCGGTGAACCGGTCAGTCGCGACTTGTTGGGTTACAAACGCAGTGCAGATCGGCGCGAGGAGTTTCAGGTCGAGGAATGGACCTACGGACCGAATGGAGGGATGTATCAATACTTGCGGTTCGAAGGTAATCGGCTGAAACAGATCACCAGCAAACGCGGAAACTGACCCCACCCCCAATTCATGTGAACTCGCTCCTACAAATTGATTTTCAGCATTACACATAGAACAGGCCCCGGCAAAAATGCGCGGGGCCTGTGGCGGCCACATCCTTATGGCCCTTCGCATGAACACTCAGGTTGCAACAGACGTATAACTGGGCCCGTCTGTCGCACCTTCTCCCGATCCAGGCGAGAAGCCTTGCCTTACTCGGCTTTCAGGCCGTCAGCGGAGACCGCCTTGACGCCTTTGATTTTCTTGGTGATAGCCACAGCCATTTCTTTTTGCGAATCGGTCACGGCGGTGGTCGATGACAGCGATACCACGCCTTTGTTGGTTTCAACCTTGATGTCGCTACCTGGAATGCCTTTTTCGGTCATCAGGTCGGCTTTGACTTTAGTGGTGATCCAGGTATCGGAAGTAGCTTCTGTAGCCTTGGTCATTTCACCCGCCGCCAAGGTCATTGGAGCCTGGGTGGCTTGAGTGGTCTGGGCGAATGCCGCGTTTGCCATGGTCAGGGTCAGCGCGGTGGCAGTAGCGGCAGCGATAGCGAACTTCTTCATACGAGTAACTCCTGTTT
>NZ_JBFUIC010000302.1:0-4734 GCF_056402075.1 Pseudomonas sp. P4_C3 | reverse complement strand
ACCGAGGGCTTTCCAGTCTTCCAGGCCGATGGGGTTGACCAGCGCCAGTTGCTCGACCTGTTCGGGGTATTGCAAGGCATAGCGGGTGGCGAGCATGCCGCCGGTGGAGTGCCCCAGCAGGGTGGCTTTCTGGATGCCCAGGGCCTTGAGCAATTGCTGGGTGTTCGTCGCCAGTTGCTGGAAGCTGTACTGATAGTGCGCCGGTTTGCTGGAGGTGCAGAAGCCGATCTGGTCCGGGGCGATGACTCGATAACCGGCGTCGCTGAGGGCTTTGATCGAGCTGTCCCAGGTGGCACCGCAGAAATTCTTGCCGTGCATCAGCACCACGCTGCGACCATTGGCCTTGCCGTGGGCGGCGACGTCCATGTAACCCATTTGCAGGGATTGGCCCTGGGATTCAAAGGCGAAGTGCTTGAGCGTGTAGGGGTAGTCGAAACCTTGCAATTGGGGGCCGTATGCCGGTCCTTCGGCGTGGGCGATAATGGGCAGGGTGGCGGTCAGCAGCAGGCCGGGTAACCAGCGGGAGAGAGGGCGTGACATGGGAGAGCTCCATAGAAAATCCGCATGCTGGGTCGACTCGATTAGGGCGACATTAAACACAGGCAATCGCTGCCCTTGATGGTTCAACCCATCCAGTACAATGTCGCCATGGCCAGCACGCCGTAGCGGGCGCCTTTGGCCAGGGTGACGATCAGCAGGAAGCGCCCCAGCGGTTCGCGCATGACCCCGGCGACCAGCGTCAGCGGATCGCCGATCACCGGCAACCAGCTGAGCAGCAATGACCAATGGCCGTAGCGTTGGTAATGCAGCCGGGCTTTTTCCAGGTGTCGGGGGCCTACCGGAAACCAGCGCCGGTCGCGGAACCGCTCGATCCCGCGCCCCAGCCACCAGTTAAGCAGCGACCCCAGAACGTTGCCGCACGTTGCCACTGCCAGCAGTGCCCAGAGCCAATACCGATCGCTGAGCAACAGTCCCACCAGCACGGCTTCGGATTGCAACGGCAGCAGCGTGGCGGCACCGAATGCCGCGAAAAACAGCCCGAGGTACGCGCTGGACATCAATGGGCGGGGTAATCCGCAACCACCACGTCAGTGCCATCCTTTTTCAGGCCAATGACCTGATAGGCATCGCTCATGCCGTCCATTTCCATGCCGGGCGAACCCATGGGCATGCCGGGGGCGGCGACGCCCAGCAGATCGTCGCGCTTGCTCAGGGCCAGGACCTGRTCGGCCGGGACATGACCCTCAACGAATTTGCCGTTGATCAACGCGGTGTGGCACGACGCCAGGCGCGGCGGCACACCATGCTGTTGCTTGAACTCACTCATGTTGGCTTCGACGTGGTCTTCGACCTTGAAGCCATTGGCCTGCAGATGAGTGATCCATTTTTTGCAGCAGCCACAGTTGGCGTCGCGATGAACCTCGATCGGGATGAGGTCGGCGGCCTGGGCCAGGGAGGACATGAACAGGACGCTCAGGGCGATCAGACGCAGAGGGTTTCGCATGGGTTCGTCTCGGCTAACGGGCAAAAAAACGCATTTTGACCCTTTTTATTGGTCGGGTATTCAAGGAGTGTTTCTAATTGCTACAAAGATCCGCTGTTAGATGATGGTAGATCATCGCTGTCAGGCAGATGAGGGGCGCATTACAAAATCGTCAGGTTGAAATGCCGAGGATAAGTATCGGTGTTGATGAAAACCAACTAGTCGTCATGTAAGAAAAGTCTGAAGGACCATTCTTCAAGGTGCTAATACCCAATAAACAAGAAGTTTTACAGCATGTATCTGAATTGTACGAGAATTGTTAAAACTCCGAATTAAAGTTTGGTGGCCTCAAGTGCTCCGGCCGATACTCCTGACCTCCTAACTTGGTCAAGCAAGGAGTTTTCAATGACTATCGGTTATACCGGCGCCTGGACTGCGAAAGCGGGCCTGTTGGTTCGAGATACCGCCAGCAGATCAAAGCCTGTTCCCCAGAGCGTCAAGGTCAGGCAGATGCTTGACCTGGTGGGCAACAATCCAGTCGAGCTGGATACAGTCAAGATGGACAAGATGAAATTGCGCAAGCAGATGAAGGGTTTTGATCCTACTGATATTTCAGTCAAGTCCATGGGCAGTCTCAGTGTCTTTCTGAAAGAGCGGGGCCTGATCAGTGATGTGACGGCGGTCACGTTGAGCAATGCCGGTGACAAGTTCGACCGGTTTGGCATCAAGGACCCTGATGCGAAGTTCAATGCACTGGAATATTTCGCTACGCAACTGGAGAACATCCAGAATAACAATCTCAAGGGTAACAAGTACGCCAACTACCTGGTTCCCGAGTTCAAAAAAGCGATCTACGTGCTGCAAAACCTGGAAACCTACGGCAAGAACAACGGCCCCATGGTGAGGCCCGGCAGTGTTCTCTCGGAAGAGGCCTGACGCCATGTTGCCCGGCCCGCCCGGTTCATCGAGCGGGCCGGCAACCCTTAGCGGTCGAGCAGTTTCATGACTTCTTCCGGATAACGCAGGCCTGCGGTGGCATTCGCTGCAAAGACCGCCTCCAGCGCTTGCAGTTCTTCGGCGCTTAGCGTCACCTGCAGTGCGGCCACGTTTTCTTCCAGGTATTTACGTTGTTTGGTGCCCGGAATCGGAATCAGGTAGTCGCCTTGGGCCAGCACCCATGCCAGCGCCAGTTGGCCCGCCGTCACGCCCTTTTCCGCCGCCAGCGCCTGCACTTGCTGCACCAGTAGCAGGTTTTTCGCGAAGTTTTCGCCCTGGAATCGCGGGCTGAAGCGACGGTAGTCGTCCGCCGCGAAATCATCCGGACTTTTCAACGCGCCGGTCAGAAAGCCTCGGCCCAACGGGCTATAAGGCACAAAGGCGACGCCAAGGCGCTGGCAGGCCGCCAGGCAACCGTTTTCCTCCTGGTCACGGCTCCACAATGAATATTCACTTTGCAACGCACTGATCGGATGAACCTTGTGTGCCCGTTCCAGGGTCGCCACCGATGCCTCGCTCAATCCCAGGTAACGCACCTTGCCGGCACTGACCAGTTCGGCCATGGCGCCGACGGTTTCCTCGATAGCCACCTGTGGGTCGATTCGGTGCTGGTAATACAGGTCGAGGGTGTCCACGCCCAGGCGCTTCAAGCTGCCGTCGATGGACTGGCGAATGTATTCCGGCCGACCGTTGACGCCCCGGGCAGTGGGGTTGGCCGGGTCGCGAACGATCCCGAACTTGCTGGCCAGGAACACCTGGTCGCGCTTGCCGGCGATGGCCTTGCCGATCAGTTCTTCATTGGTGTGCGGGCCGTACATGTCGGCGGTATCGAGCAGGTTGACGCCCAGTTCCAGCGCACGATGCAAGGTGGCCGTGGCTTCCCGGGTGTCGGTGCCGGTGGTGTAGAAATCGGTCATGCCCATGCAGCCCAGGCCGATGGCCGACACCTGCGGACCGTTTTTTCCCAATTGACGTGTGTGCATGAAATCAGCTCCCTGTGAAATGAATCGCCATTGTTCGCCTCGACAGAAACAAGATAAACCGGCTAAAACGGCTATCACTATTCGTTAAATCTAAACAATCTGCCGGTGGAGCCAGCAATGGACCGTTTCAACGCCATGCGCGTCTTTACCCGAATCGTCGAACTCGGTGGCTTTGCCAGGGCCGCCGACAGCCTGCAATTGCCCCGGGCCTCGGTGACTATCCTGATCAAGCAACTGGAGGCACATCTGGGGGTGCAACTGCTGCAACGCACCACGCGGCAGATCAGCCTGACGCTCGACGGTGCGGCCTATTACCCGCGTTGCGTGCGCTTGCTGGCGGATCTTGAAGAGACCGAAGCGGTGTTCAGCGCGGCGCGCCACAATCCCAAGGGCTTGTTGCGGGTGGACATGCCGGCGGGAGTGGGGCGCCTGGTAGTGATTCCGGCGCTGCCGCAATTCACGGCCCGCTATCCCTTGATCGAGCTGGAAATAGGTTTGAATGACCGGCCGGTGGACCTGATTCGCGAAGGTGTCGATTGTGTCTTGCGCGGTGGCTCGACGCTGGACGATTCACTGGTGGCACGGCCGCTGGTGATGATGGATCAGGTGACCTGTGCCAGTCCTGACTACCTGCAGCGGCACGGAACGCCCCATACCTTGGACGACCTGGACGGGCACCGGATGGTCGAGTACATCTCCAGCAACGCAAAACGCTATGGGCTGGAGTTTGTCGTGGATGGCCAGGTGCAGTCGGTCGATCTGCCCAAGCAGGTGGCGGTCAACAGTGCCGATGGTTATCTGGCAGCGTGCGAGGCCGGATATGGGCTGGTGCAGACGCCGTACTATCACGTCGCACGGCAACTGCAGGAGGGGCGATTGCGTGAAGTGCTTGGGGAAGTGCCGCCACCGGGCATGCCGATGACGGCGCTTTATCCGCCGCACCGCCAGTTATCCCGGCGTGTGCGTGTGTTTGTCGATTGGCTGGTTGAGTTGTGTGCCCAGCCCGGCAATGACTTCTATCGAAAGGATTCAGGACGTTGAATAGCTGTTAACGATGTTGGTAGTAACCCGGTCCGCCATGGTCGTAGTGGTGATCGTGGTGCCAGCCCCCGTGGGGGAAAACAATGCAACCGCTCAAGCTCAGGATGGCGAGCAGAGGCATCAGCAATGTGATTCGACGCAACATGTGAAAGTCCTCATGGTTATTGCCGTTATGAAGCTAAAACTCTTCATCGGCTGTAACATGAGACCCCGCTTGTAGTTGTTTATCCC
>NZ_JBFUIC010000301.1:0-4759 GCF_056402075.1 Pseudomonas sp. P4_C3 | reverse complement strand
CGTCGGCGGCGCATGCATTGTGCCGCCGCGCCGATCCGGGATGCCCAGGGCCGGACACTGGCCATGCTGACCCTGACCGCAGAGCCCGGCTGGTTTCATTTCCATACGCTGGGCACCGTCCAGGCCGCAGCCGAAGCGGTTTCACGGCAGATGGCGCTGCAGGCCTTGCTGGAAGAACAACAAACCGTGCTTGAAGTGCTGAACGAGGGACTGGTGGTGCTGGATGAGCGCGGCTGCATCAAGGCGCTCAACCGCTATGCCCGGCAATTGTTTCGCGTGGGCCTGGATTTGCTGGGCAGTCCGTTCCAGCGCCTGGGCCGGAGCGAACTGACCAATGAGGTTCTGCTGCGCGGCGGGGAAGGGCAGCAGTCTGAAGGGATAAGAGATCTGGATTGCACCTTTGAATTGCATGATCGCAGCCAACTGGCGTGCCTGGTGTCCGTGTGCTCACTGGAGCAGGGCGGGCGCATCGTCTCGCTGCGGGAGAACCGGCGCATCCGGGAAATTACCCGGCGGATCATCGGCACTCAGGCCAGCTACACCTTTGAAACCATTCAGGGCAGTTCGCGAGCCATTCAGGACGCGTTGCACCTGGGACGGATCGCCAGTCGCAGTGACTCGACCACACTGATCCTGGGCGAAAGCGGCACCGGCAAGGAGTTGTTCGCCCAGGCGATTCATAATGGCAGTGACCGCTGCAGTGGTCCTTTTGTGGCGGTCAATTGCGGGGCCATTCCGCGAGATCTGGTGCAGAGCGAACTGTTCGGGCATGTCGAGGGCGCCTTCACCGGATCGGCCCGCGGCGGTTCGGCCGGTAAGTTCGAATTGGCCGATGGCGGAACGATCTTCCTCGACGAAATCGGTGACATGTCTTTTGATGCCCAGGTCAGCCTGCTGCGGGTCTTGCAAGAAGGCGAGGTGACGCGGGTGGGCGCAAAGAAATCCCGGCAGGTGAATGTGCGCATCATCGCGGCCACCCACCGCAACTTGAGTCAGGCGGTGGCCGATGGTGCGTTCCGTGAGGATCTTTACTACCGGCTCAACGTACTGAACTTGACGGTTCCACCACTGCGGATGCGCCGCGAGGATGTGCCCTTGCTGGCGCAACATTTTCTCGGTCGTTGCGCACGCTCGCTGCGCAAATCGGTGCAGGGCATCTCGCCACAGGCGCTGGATATTCTTTGCGCCCACCACTGGCCAGGCAATGTTCGCGAGCTGGAAAACACCATTGAACGCGCGACCAATCTGGCAGTGACCGAACTGATCGAATCCGCAGATCTACCGCTCGAAATCAAACAAAGACTGCGGCCTTCGGCACCGGGAAGTGTGCCTGAACCTCGGGCAGCCCTGGACCTCGGCACCCATGAAATGAACGCGATCATCACGGCCCTCAGGGATACCCGCGGCAACATCCGCCTGGCCGCCAGACAGCTGAACGTTTCCCGTGGCGGGCTGTACAACAAGATGAACCGGTTTGGGTTGAGCGCCGATGCTTTTCGTGCGAGCCCTGACCTAGGTTGAGTTGACTGAAACACGACCCTGTGGCGAGGGAGCTTGCTCCCGCTGGGCTGCGCAGCAGCCCCAAACCCGATCACTGGGTTCTATCTGAAAGACCACGATTACCATATTGGGGGCGCTATGCACCCCAGCGGGAGCAAGCTCCCTCGCCACAGGTTCAGGGGCGGGCGTTTTCTGAGGTCATGATCTGCAGTGGAATATGAATTCGATGCCGGACAGGATCGAAGTCCGGCGTGGTCTGCAATTCGATCAGCAAGTCGACCAGCGCTGCCGCCAGCAATCGCGGCTGGGAATCGATGACCAGGCTGATCAATCCCTGCGCCATGGCCTGGCGCGACAGCTCGGTCGACTCTTGCAGGATGCAGCACAACGACGGTCGTTTCGGTAGCTGCGACAGAGCACTGATGATGCCGTCGCCGCCACCGCCGACCACGCACACACCTCGCAAGTCGGCATGCCGCGCCAGCAGGTCCAGCGTGRCCTCTTCGGTGATGTCGTTATTGTCCAGGTTGATCACCGCTTCAAGCAGCCGCAACCCCGGTGCGTGCTCTGTCAGGTAACTGCGCAGCCCCTCGACCCGCGCCTGATGGCCGAGGAAACGGTGGCCACCGAGCAACACCCCGACGCTGCCTTTGCGGGCGCCACAGGTGTGAGCCATCAGCCAACCCATGGTGCGTCCGACCTGGTGATTATCCTGGCCGATATAAGGCTCATCCGCCGCCTCGTGGATATCGGAGAGCAGCGCAATCACCGGCACGCCGGCCTCTCTGATCTGAGCGATGGCGGCATTGATCAATGGATGTGCAAAGCTGACCACAGCCAAGCCATCGCACTGCACTGCCAGTTGTTCGATCTGGGCAATGATCGCGCTGGGCGTGCGATCGAAAACGTACTCGAATTGAATGCTCAAGTTGGCGCCGGTTTGACGCTGTGCTGCTTCAGTGATGGCGGCGGCCACGTTGCTATAAAACGCCTGGGCGGTGCCAAGCAAGAGGATGCCGAAACGGTAGCTGGGACGTCGTTCGCGGATCCGCTGGCCGATCAGTCGGGCAGCGAAATAACCCACCGCCTCGGCGGCCTGGAACACCTGTTCGGCGGTGTCCGGGTTGACCGGCGCCCTGGCGTTGAGCACCCGGTCCACGGTGGCGACACTCAAGCCAGCGTGCTCGGCGACGGTGGCGATGGTTGGGCGTTTAGTGGTGTTCATGGCGGCCCCGGCAAACGCTTTGATAGAAAACTATCAAGCTTCAATGGGCCTGGATGATAGCTTGATAGGGAATGTAATCAAGGGCTTGAGGGTAATCAGTGCGCTCTCTATCTTTTCGCAAGCGATGTGATCCCGCATCGAAGCAAGTGCCCAAAACCATCAAGCTTGCGGAGAACAATAAAATGCCTGAACAAAACGCAGCCTATGAACGCCCCGATAAACCCGTGCCTCGGGATTATCGATTGATCGGTCCCGAAGCCGCCAAAGCGGCGGAAAAAGGCCTGGTGTCAGCCAGTTGGTACCAATCGCCCATTTCCCGTAAACGCATGAAGGAATTGATGCAGCGCCGCGACGGCCCGGCCTTGCGCGATACCGCGATCTGGCTGCTCTCGATGGTCGTCACCGGGTTCGGTGGCTACTGGTTCTGGGGCTCCTGGGCCTGCGTTCCGTTCTTCTTCGCCTACGGGTTGCTCTACGGCACGGCGTCGAATGCCCGTTGGCATGAAGCCGGTCATGGCACGGCGTTCAAAACCCGCTGGATGAATGATGCGGTCTACCATTTGTCGAGCTTCATGTTCATGTTCGAACCCCATGTCTGGCGCTGGAGCCACGCCCGGCACCACACCGATACCATCATCGTCGGCCGCGACCCGGAGATCGTCGAGCCGCGCCCGCCGAGCCTGATCATGATGGTGCTAAGCCTGTTCAGGATGCCTTATGCAATCAAAACGATGTGGTCGGTCTGCCGGCATGCGACCGGGCGAATGGCTGAAGAAGAGCAGACCTTCATCCCCGAGTCCGAGTGGCCCAAGGTCTTTACGGCGGCGCGCATCTGGCTGGTGATTTATGGGCTGACTCTGGCGGCTGCGTTGTATCTGCAGAGCTGGTTGCCGCTGATGTTTATCGGTTTGCCAACCCTGTACGGCGGCTGGCTGTCCTACCTGTTCGGCCTGACACAGCATGTCGGCCTGGCCGAGGATGTGCTCGATCATCGCAGCAACTGCCGGACCATTTACATGAACCCGCTGCTGCGCTTTATGTACCTCGACATGAACTATCACCTCGAGCATCACATGTACCCGATGGTGCCGTTTCATGCGCTGGCGCAGCTTCACGAAGAGATTCGCCACGACTGCCCGCCGCCGTACACCAGCCTGTTCGAGGCCTTCCGGGAAATCCTCCCGACTATCTGGAAGCAGCGCAAAGACCCGACCCATTACGTGCGTCGCCCTTTGCCCCAACGCGCAGCGCCGGCCGCCAACGCCCAGGCAGAACCTGAAGCAACGCCGGCCTGACACCTTCCCGTTTTTACCACTAACAAGAGAAAACGCCATGACCGATCAATGGATCGATGTCTGTGCCGTGGGCGAAATAAATGAAGAAGATGTCATTCGTTTCGACCATGGCCCGCACACCTATGCCGTCTACCGCTCCGCAGACGACGAGTTCTTCGCCACCGCGGGTCTGTGCACCCATGAGTCCATCCACCTCGCCGATGGCCTGGTGATGGAGCATGTCATCGAGTGCCCCAAGCACAACGGACGCTTCGACTACCGCTCCGGCAAAGCCCTGGGTGCGCCGGTGTGCGTCAACCTCAAGACCTATCCGGTCCGGGTCGAGGCGGGGCGTGTCTTGCTCGCCATTTCGGTTTAACTGCCCGGAGTCTGTGCCATGAATCCTGCCAATGCTCCACTGGTTATCGTTGGCGCCGGGCATGCCGGTGGCCGCGCGGCCCTGACCCTGCGGGCCGAAGGTTATCGCGGTCGCCTGATCCTGATCGGCGACRAATCCCACCCGCCCTACGAACGTCCGCCGCTGTCCAAAGGGCTGTTACAGGGCACGGTTGAACTGGCGGGTTGCAGTTTGTGCGATAGCGCTCGACTCGCCGAACTGGACATCGAACACCTGGCCGGTAACCCGGTGAAAAAACTCGATCCGCAGCAGCATCGATTGCAGTTGGCCGACGGCAGTTGGTTGCATTACGCCCGTCTGTTGCTCGCGACCGGGGGCAGGGCGCGGCTGTTACCCTCAGTG
>NZ_JBFUIC010000300.1:0-4759 GCF_056402075.1 Pseudomonas sp. P4_C3 | reverse complement strand
ATGTAGTCTTGTTGCTGCAGGTTGAGCTGGGCCCTTTCGTCCTGTCGGGGTTTGCATTGMAGTAGATACCAATGAGCGCTATTGGGGGTATTGGTCAGCATTCTGGAGAGCTCCGTACATAGCTTGTTTTTAAGCACGGCGGGCCTGATTAGTCGGGGGGAGACACCGTCGTGCTTGCTAGTAGGTAGTAGGCCAACGAGACCTTAAAAAAATGATCCCAGAAGCGTCATGTTTATTATTGGCAGTTGCAGGTGTTTCAGGAATGAGCTTATATGTGTTTCAGAAATGATCTTATATGTGTTTCAAGTGTGAAGCAGTTCGGCAGTGTATATGGATATTTGTATATGTAATGAAAGCGCTACAACTTTATCAGGGTTAAAGCTACCGCACGGTTCGCACTTGGCGCCCGATAAACAACGGTGTTTCACGTGTTGCCCAGGATATCAGATGCTGCTGCACTCTTGGAATATCCGCCTGAGTTATATAGTTATCGGCCACTCTAAGCGGTCTGTCAAACATAAGAAGTCAAAAGGCATGCCTTTTATCTACTTGTGTGATGTATTGCTCGTAATAGATTGTTTTTGTTGAAAAATAGTGTTCTATCGGAAAAATTAAACTTTCTGTGATGGCGATAGTCTCTCGGAGCTAGTGCACTATTGAGCTGAGGTGGTGCCGGTGTATTTGTTAATCATTCTATTCTGCACGTGCTATATGCCATTTTCGCGTACATTTGGCGCGCTTTTGGTGCACAACTTATGGTTGGAGTGCGTAAGAACCCCGTGATGCTTCATTTATTCAAGGGTGGTTTCTGTTTGATGGCAATTTGAAATGTGCCAAAATTTGGGTGTGTCGCTGTTTCTTTATACGTTGTAGTTACAAGAGTCTTAATGCTTTGGCAGTCGGACTTAATGTGCGAAGTAATCGTGGGGCAGACAGGTCGAGGGAAGAGTGTCGCACAGGGTGCGATGAGCGACCGGGGAAGGTCGCTCAGTTGCAGCGGTATTAAAAAAGGATATAGGCGGATGCGGTCGTCTGATTCAGGTTGATCTCGCCGACCTCCAGAACTTCGTATTCAGCACGCAGGCCGATGTTGCGAAAGACATCGACCTCCAGGCCGACACCGTAGGTCAGATCAACCCCGGTATCGTCGTCGGTGGCATTGCCGTCGGCGTCCCAGGCGTGAGCACCGACACTGCCGAATACCCGCATCCGATCGCCCAGCGGAAAGCCGAGATGGGCGGCAGCCTGAGCCGATTTGCCTTCGAAATCGACATTCTTGTCCTTGAATTGACCGAGATCGACGTAGGCCCCCTCGAAGGCCAGGTAACTATTGACGCGATACCCGGCATAAACCTTGTAGCTGTTGTCGTCGTCGTCCAGTCTGGATTCGTCGGTCTGAATGCTGCTTACGCCAGCTCCAAGATATAAACCTTTGTCATCAGCGAGCGCCTGAAAAGACAGCAACGATAGCAGTGAAGCGAAGCCAAGGTTTCGAAGTCGCATGTGTGGTGGAGTCCTTGTACAGGTTTGTCAGGTGTTAGGGTTCGGCGAGCATTTGAGGGGCCGTGAGGGGTTAATAGAAGTCATTGATTGATATTTTTGCGTCGTAAGGCGGGATGTTTGCCGGGCATTGAAAGTAGCGTCTTGCCAACGCTTGAACAGGCAGCGCTTTGCAGAACAACCAGCCTTGCGCCAATAGAACCCCCTCCGAAACCAGATGCGGCAGTTGCTCCTGAGTCTCGACACCTTCGGCCACGACCTTGAGTCTCAGCGACTTGGCCAACCGGGCAATGTGTCGCCACAAGGCATCCTCGGCAGCGATCTTGTCGTCTGCGATCAATGAGCGATCTATTTTCAGAATGTCGAAAGGCACCGAATCAAGAAGCGAGAGGTTGGAATAGCCGATACCGAAGTCGTCCACGGCAATGCGATGTCCACACGCACGAAGCCGTTGCAATTGCCGGGCGGCAGGCTTCTGATCGAGCAGGGTCCTTTCGGTGATTTCAAAGGCCATGGCGGACACAGGCATGTTGTAGGTTGCCAGCACGCTGGCCACATAGTCTGGGAAGCTCGGGTCCTGAATATCCCGGGCGCAAAGATTGACCGTAATGTAGAAGTCCTTGCACGCCCAAAGGCAGGAGCTGTAATCCTCCGCCACTTGTCGAATCACCGAGCGCGTCAGTTTGCGGATCAAGTCAGACTTCTCCGCCACTGGAATGAAAACATCCGCAGGCACGTGGGTGCCGTTGTCGCTCCAGTGAGAAAGTGCTTCGGCGCCCACCAGATAGCCCGTCGTCAAGTTAACGATAGGCTGGTAGTGAACACCCAGCGTGTTGGTTTTTATGGCATTGCGAAGTCGTACGGCGATAGAGGTGTAATACCGTTGGGCACACCTTGCGAGCAAGAGCAGCGCTGCGAACACGCACACAAGGCCAATGAATAATTTGAATTTGAGACTTGTCAGGTAACTCAACGGAAGAGAAATGACGGCGATCAGTTCATTTCGGTTGCCCGCAAAGGCAATCAGGACCTTGTCTGGCGAGGTAACCAGTTCGTCCAGGTGGAACGGCTTCTGCATCTTCAGCGGCTGAGGGCCCGTGGAAGCAATGGGCACAGCGCCGCCGGGGCCGATGAGGTCCAGTTGCAGGTCCTCTGGAAACTTCAAATTGTCGAGCAGGATCTTCTTGTTTGCCCAGACGTAGGTTGACTGTTCCGACACAATGATGAAGTCGGTGTCCGCAGAAGCTGCGTGGCCGGAACCTACCCAATAAGTGCGTCTTCCAATTGAGAACTTGCGCTTCTCATTGCCTGCCAGTACTGAAGGGAGTTCTTGTCCGTAGGAGGAGCAGATCTTGCCGTTGGGCAACTGGATTGCCGCTTGATCGACAAATCGCAGGTTCTTGACCAGGTCAGCCAGTTGTGAATATTGATCGACGGAGCATTCCTGACCCGAACGATCAAGATCGCCGAGGTTTTCCAGTGCTTTGTCGATCTGCGCATTGGGCTCCACTTGAGCAGCGCGCAGATCGGCGTAAACGTTATTCAACTTCCGTTCAATGAATTGCTCAGCCAGTCCCCCGGCACAAAACCATGCGGCCCAGCCCGCTGCAGCAATCAGACATACAGTGACTGCGTGCCTTCCAAGTAACGCTTTATATGCGGCAACCATCGAAAAACCTCGAGGTATCATTATTTCACTGTGCACTCTGTATTCACGGATTGAACGTCTTCAGTACCCGTCAATAACCCAGGCCAATAAGATGCCGCTGGCATAGGCGGTAATGCACAGAATGATTTTCTGCTTGAGTGGCAGTGTGTTTATTCGATGATGCATGCTTATTTCCTTGAATGGGCAAATAGGCAATGGTGGGTCCCTATGGTTAATCAAAGGAAATTATTAATCATCATTTGC
Organism: Pseudomonas sp. P4_C3; assembly: GCF_056402075.1. NCBI lineage: Bacteria > Pseudomonadati > Pseudomonadota > Gammaproteobacteria > Pseudomonadales > Pseudomonadaceae > Pseudomonas > Pseudomonas sp. P4_C3. The sequence continues at coordinate 1,347 of NZ_JBFUIC010000300.1, read as the reverse complement.
AGGGCTTGGCTGAGTTGCGCCTGGCCGTTTCTGACGGAGTCTCTCCGTAAGCAATCTGATACGCCTTGGAAAACCGACCCAGATGGTGGAAATTCCAGTACATCGCGGTTTCTGTCACGGTGGGCCACGTTTTATTGATCAGATCGCGGCGGGCACTGGCGAGTCTCAGGTTTCTGATGTAAGCGATTGGCGACATCCCGAACGTTTCAATAAAGCCAAAATGCAGGGTGCGAGTGGTGGTATCAAGTTGCCTTACCAGCGATTTTATAGTGAGCGTTTTTTTTGTGTTTTCATGAATGTACTCTATAGCTTCTATCGCCACCTTTCTTCTTGTCGGGACTTTACGGCTGAAGCCACCAGCGGGTGTCAACGACTGCAATAGAGAAGCAAGCACCGCACTTTCAATCGCTGAACCCTGTGCTTCGCTGTGCTGTGAAGAATCAGAGTCGTTGATGTCGACACAGCAAGCGCTGATGGCTTGAACGGCAGATTGTATGAATTGATAGTTTTCAGCCTGGAAGCTGTGTTGTGTTCTGTTGGCAAGTATATCCATGACCGCGTGATGTTGGCGGCACCGGTCATAGTTTTCCAGTGTTGTGGTTATGCTGAAAAGTGTTTCATTCGGTTCGCAGGTGTAATGCACCGATTCATCGCTGTGCAGTACGATGATTTCGTCAGGCCGTAGTTTGTGATTGTTTACGACGGGGCGTCCAATCGGAGGCTGCGAGATGGCGAATGTCACGAATCCGGCAGGAACAGAACTGACCAGCGTCACGGATGAGTCGAACTCAAGGCGACTGCACTGCAGTTCCGGGCTGTGAAAGAGTTTATGTTGCCGAATGCGTGCCTCTTGCTCGGTTGGAATAAGGCTCATTTCCCATTTGCCTATTGTTCTGTTCAGTTGGCTCGGCAAGGCAGAGGACAAATGAAAGATCTCGTCGGGCGGTGCGATACTCATGAAATTGAAGGCTCATCTGTTAAATGATTAGGGTCAAGCCTGACGGGCAGTCGTGGAGAAGATACGCAATTCGGCGTCCTTGCTGTCGGTGAGTTCGACCCCATTGCCATTGGCTTTGAACGGGTTGTCAGAGTCCCCGGATCAGTTCCAGCTCCGCCGAAAATGCGTACTTGCTGTCCAACGGTGAATCATCCATGTGTTGAACGTTGCGCGGGTCAATTTTCGAACTGAAGATCTGCGATTGGGGTTTCATCGGGTCAATGGCTGCAGCTGTAAAGGCGTAAAAGTCGTCAATACGATAACCGTTTTTTACCTGATAGCTGTTTTTCACTGCACTTGGTACCTTCTTGTTGGTTTCGACACTCGTCAATTTGGCACTGTAGACGCTC
>NZ_JBFUIC010000299.1:0-4765 GCF_056402075.1 Pseudomonas sp. P4_C3 | reverse complement strand
GACACGCCGCCATCGCGAGCAAGCTCGCTCCCACAGGTATTGCATCAGATTCCAGGTCTTTGGATCAGACGTGGAAGTAACCCACGCACGAATCGAACGGCAGGCGCTTGAGTTCGATCTTGTTCAGGTCGAGCACTTCACGCAGGGCCTTGGTTTCGCCCGGGAAGTTGCGGTAGGCGACTTCGTCGAGCACCACGATCGCGCCTTTGGGCATGTACGGCAGGAAGGTTTCCAGCGCGACTTTGGTCGACTCGTACAGGTCAGTGTCGAGGATCAGCATGGCCACGACCAGGTCCGGACGGGTCTTGACCCACTCCGGTACGGTCTGGACGATGTCGCCCTTGACCAGCTCGCAACGCGGAATGCGGTTGACCGGGCGCAACAGGTCGTTGGCGTCGATCATGTCCTGGATCAGCGACTGGTCGGTGTCGGCGAACATGGTCTCGTTGACGTCGGCCGGGTCTTCTTTCTTGTCGATGCTCTGGAAGCCTTCGAAGGTGTCGAAGCCCACGATCGAGCGGTTGATCGCATACGGCTCGAGAATCATCGACAAGTGCATGTAGAGCATCAGCGAGTTGCCCTTGTACACGCCGCACTCAATGATCGCGCCGGGCACTTCGGCGACCTTTTTGAACAGCTCCATGCGCGACAATGCAGCCGTCACGCCGATACGGTTGGCGAAGACGAACGGCGCGTCGGCCACATATTCGGCATCGACCCGTTTCAGGACATTGGTACGGGTTTCGTTGTACTGGGCCTCGGCGGGCGTGATGCGACGCTTGGTCATTGCTGGATTCCTCGGAAATTCGAAAAGTCGTGGACGTGGAAGTAGTCTTTGAAACCGGCGCCGACATCCGGGCAGGCGCTGTCGACGTTGATCGCGCCGCGCTGCTGCTTGAGGTCGTCGAGGTGCATCAGGCGAAAGTCCACGCTGAAGCGGGTTTGTTGCGTGTAATTGGGCACGGTGCCGTGCAGGTGCGAACCCGAGAACACCAGCATCTCGGCGGTGTTGYCGGCGATGCGCAGTTCAGAGGTGGTGTTGATCGCTTCGGTGGGCACCGGGTGCTGGCGCGCCTCTTCCTTGACGTTGTCCTTGGCGCGCTGACGTTGCACGTCGATCCAGTCGGACAGGCTCCACTGCGCCGAGGTGTTTTTCACCGCGACGTCGAAGTAGGCCGGGTTGATCATCATGGTCTGGTCAGGCTGGATCGTGTAGACCGGCATCCAGGTATTGATCTGGCAGTCGACACCGCCGTACCAGGTATCGCGATGGGGCTTGTAGGCGTAGCTGACGCCAGCGTGCAGGTAGTCGTAGTTGGGCACGACACGGATGCGCGGTACGTCGAAAATGAACTCTTCGGGAGCGGCACCGATTTCGTCGGTGAAGCTGCGGATCAGTTCCTTGGCACGCAGGCTGTTGGTGAACTGGCCCTTGAGGCGAGTCACCAGCACCACGAACTCTTCCACCGGCATCAGCGTGTGCAGCGCCTGGTGGTTGGTCTCGCCATCGAAGGCGGCCGTGATGCTTTCCTGGGCAAAGGCACAGAGTTCCTTTGCCGCTTTCAGTTCGGTGTTGAGGAAGATGTCGCCAGCGTAGATCGCACTTCTGAAATCAGCGTGCTTGTGCAACTGATTGATGAATAAGTTCACGGTTCTCACCCAGGAATACTTTGGCTCTCATAAGAGTCGGCAACAGGCTGACAAACTGAAGCGCCATCCTCGAATGAAACGATCAATACCTTGAGTTGGCGATGAAATGCGCGGCTTTGCGCCGGGCTGAAAGCAAACATCCCGCAGCGATTGCTCGCCGCGGGATGTGAGTACAGGCGGGAGTGATCAGAACAGTTGGGTGAACAACCAGTACAGGCTACCCGACAGCAGGATCGCCGCCGGCAAGGTCAACACCCAGGCCATCAGCAAGTTGCGGATGGTCTTCATCTGCAAGCCGCCGCCGTTGGCGACCATGGTCCCGGCCACGCCCGAGGACAACACGTGAGTGGTCGACACCGGCAGGCCGAACATGTCGGCGGCGCCGATGGTCAGCATCGCCACGGTTTCTGCCGAGGCGCCCTGGGCGTAGGTCAGGTGGGTCTTGCCGATTTTCTCGCCGACGGTCACCACGATGCGCTTCCAGCCGACCATGGTGCCCAGACCCAGGGCGATGGCCACGGCGATTTTCACCCACAGCGGAATGAACCGTGTGGAGTTGTCGATCTGTTGCTTGAACAGTTGCAGCTTGCCGTTGGTGTCGGCGTCGAAATTGCCGACCTTGTTCTTGTCCATCAGGCGAATGGTTTCGCTGCTCAAATACATGTCGTTACGCACGTTGCCCACGGCCTCGGCCGGGACTTTCGACAGCGAGCCATAACCCTTGACCTGGGCACCAATGCTGCCGGTCAGCGCCGCCAGCGCCGGCACCAGTTGCGGGGTCGCTTCCTTGCTGCGCATGTATTCGGACAGCATCGCGCGTGGGTCGGCGGGGGGCGATTGCGGTGCCGCCTTGACCAGCGCTTGCTGGGTCACTTCGGCGACCGCGGCGAACTGCAACGCTTGATCGGCCGGCATGGTGCGGTTCAAGGCGTAAGCCATTGGCAGCGTGCCCACCAGAATCAGCATGATCAGGCCCATGCCCTTCTGGCCATCGTTGGAGCCGTGGGCAAACGACACACCGGTGCAGGTCACGATCAACAGGCCGCGAATCCACCACGGCGGCGGGGTCTCGCCCTTTGGCTCCTTGTACAGCGCACGATTCTTGACGAACGCGCGCAGGGCCAGCAACAGCAGTGCGGCGCAGCCGAAGCCGACCAGTGGCGAGAGCAACAGCGCGTAACCGATCTTGGTGGCCTGGGCCCAGTCCACACCGCTGGTGCCGTCGCGGCCGTGCATCAGGGCGTTGGCCACGCCGACCCCGATGATCGAACCGATCAGGGTGTGCGATGACGACGCCGGCAGGCCCAGCCACCAGGTGCCGAGGTTCCACAGGATCGCGGCGATCAGCAGGGCGAAGATCATGGCGAAACCGGCGGACGAGCCGACCTGCAGGATCAGCTCCACCGGCAGCAGGGCGATAATGCCGAACGCCACCGCGCCGCTGGACAGCAGCACCCCGAGGAAGTTGAAGAAACCGGACCAGACCACCGCAACGTTTGGCGGCAACGAGTGGGTGTAAATCACCGTGGCCACTGCGTTGGCGGTGTCGTGGAAGCCGTTGACGAACTCAAAGCCCAGGGCAATCAGCAGCGCCACGCCGAGCAGCAGAAACGGCGTCCAGGTGGTGACCACCGTGCCGAGTTCGCTCATGTCGTGCATCAGGCTGTAGGCGGTAAACAATAAGCCGATGGCCAGCACGGCAAAAAACACCACGATGGTGAGCAGGCCGGGTTTTTTGTCGAATAGTGGTTTGGCGCTACTGGCGGGTGCCGGGGCGGCGGTGTAGGAGGGCGTAGCCATCACGGACATTCCTGAGGGGGGAGGTGTATCAGTGATAATCGTTGCCAATTGTTACAGGGAGACTGCTTTGGGCCAGTGTTTAGGTTTTTGCAGCCCGCTGATCTGAAGTCACCTGTTTGTGGAAGTGAATCCTGGAACCTGTGGGAGCGAGCTGGCTCGCGATGGCGTCGGTACAGCCAGCATTGATGTTGACTGATCCACCGCTATCGCGAGCMAGCTCGCTCCCACAGGGGGCCGGGTGCGTTCAATAATCCTGCTGCTTGCGAAACGCCCAGCGCCCGGCAATCACGGTAAAGGTCGCGACCAGCGCCACGAGGATCCAGAAACCTTCCGGATCACCGGCCAGCGGAATGCCGCCGACGTTCATGCCGAAGAAGCCGGCGATGATGTTGATCGGCAGCGCCAGCACCGTTACTACCGTCAGGGTGAACAGCGTGCGGTTGGTCTGTTCATTGATGTTGGCGGCGATCTCTTCCTGCAACAACTTGATCCGCTCACCCAGCGCAGTGAGGTCGTTGATGATCAGCGCAAACTCCTCGGTGGATTTGCGCAACTCCTTCACGTCTTCCTTTTGCAGCCATTGCGGCGGCCGGTTGAGCAGGCGCAGCAATGAGCCTGGCTCCAGCGCCAGCAGCCGTTGCAAACGCACCAGCACCCGGCGATTGGCGCCCAGCTCAGCGCGGTTGGTCGACAGCCGCGAGGAGAGCAATTCGTCTTCGATCTGATCCACGCTCTGGCTGGTCTTGCGCACGATCTGGGTCAGCACTTCACCCTGGTCGCGCAGCAAATGCACCAGCAACTCCAGCGGGGAGCGAAAGCATTCCCGGGCCTTCACCGACGAGCGCAATTTGTCTACCGAGTGCAGCGGTTGCAGGCGTGCGCTGATGATCAATTGGCTGCGGGCGCACACCCATAGCGTCGAGACATCCGACGAGACCATGTTGCTGAGGTTGAACACCACATCGTTGACCACCGCCAGCAACGCGGAGTCGACATGTTCGATGCGCGTCGAGCGCGAGCCTTCGTGCAGCGCCTCGAAAAATTCCTCGGGCAACTCCAGATGACTTTTCATCCAGCGTTCGCACGCGGCATGGGCGAGGTTCAGGTGCAGCCAGAGAAATTGCTCATCGCTTTGCGGTTGTTGCAGGTACTGCAAGGCCTCGGCGGAATTGATTTCCCGACCGGCCTCACCGGGGCGAAAGCTGAAACCGTAGAGCAGGCCGAACAGATCCGTGTCGCGATGACTGTGATCGATGCTGTGGTTCATGAGGGCTCGCAAGGGGAGACGCCTGTCGCAGGTTTCGCAGGTTCACTT
>NZ_JBFUIC010000298.1:0-4802 GCF_056402075.1 Pseudomonas sp. P4_C3 | reverse complement strand
GGGATGTACTTTCTGACCCATCTCTTCGACTCCGTTACTTGTCAGCAACCTTGACAGTGATATGGCAAGACCGCTTGACGATGCGATCAGCACGGCCTTTGGCACGTGGCATGATGCGCTTCAGCGAACGCCCTTCGTTGACGAAAACGGTGCTGACCTTCAGGTCATCAACGTCTGCGCCTTCGTTATGCTCGGCGTTGGCTACGGCCGACTCCAGCACTTTCTTCATGATCTCGGCGGCTTTCTTACTGCTGAAAGCCAACAGGTTGAGCGCTTCGCCCACCTTCTTCCCGCGGATCTGGTCGGCGACCAAGCGGGCTTTCTGGGCGGAGATTCGAGCGCCCGACAACTTAGCGGCTACTTCCATTTCCTAACCCCTTAACGCTTGGCTTTCTTGTCTGCCACGTGCCCGCGATAAGTGCGGGTACCGGCGAACTCGCCCAGTTTGTGGCCGACCATGTCTTCGTTCACGAGAACTGGGACGTGCTGACGACCGTTGTGTACTGCGATGGTCAGACCGACCATTTGTGGCAGGATCATCGAACGACGCGACCAGGTTTTCACCGGTTTGCGATCGTTCTTTTCCGCCGCCACTTCGATCTTCTTCAGTAGGTGAAGATCGATAAAAGGACCTTTTTTCAGAGAACGTGGCACTGTCGTATCCCTCTATTTACTTGCGACGACGGACGATCATTTTGTCGGTACGCTTATTACCACGAGTCTTCGCGCCCTTAGTCGGGAAGCCCCATGGCGATACCGGATGACGACCACCAGAGGTACGACCTTCACCACCACCATGTGGGTGGTCAACCGGGTTCATGGCAACACCACGAACGGTTGGGCGAACGCCACGCCAGCGTTTGGCACCAGCTTTACCCAGCGAACGCAGGCTGTGCTCGGAGTTCGAGACTTCGCCCAGGGTCGCACGGCATTCAGCCAGGACTTTACGCATTTCACCGGAACGCAGACGCAGGGTAACGTACACGCCTTCACGAGCGATCAGCTGAGCCGAAGCACCAGCGGAACGAGCGATCTGAGCGCCTTTACCTGGCTTCAATTCGATGCCGTGTACGGTGCTACCAACTGGAATGTTGCGCAGTTGCAGAGCGTTGCCCGGCTTGATCGGTGCCAGGGCACCTGCGATCAGCTGGTCGCCAGCGCTCACGCCTTTAGGGGCGATGATGTAGCGACGCTCGCCATCTGCGTACAGCAGCAGAGCGATGTGAGCAGTACGGTTTGGATCGTATTCGATACGCTCGACAGTGGCAGCGATGCCATCTTTGTCGTTGCGACGGAAGTCGACCAGACGATAATGCTGCTTATGACCACCACCGATGTGACGAGTGGTAATACGGCCATTGTTGTTACGACCACCAGACTTCGATTTCTTCTCGAGCAGCGGTGCGTGAGGAGCGCCTTTATGCAGCTCCTGGTTGACCACCTTGACCACAAAACGGCGGCCAGGGGAAGTCGGTTTGCATTTAACGATTGCCATGATGCACCCCTTCCTTACTCAGCACTGCTGCTGAAATCGAGATCTTGGCCTGGCTGAAGGGAGATAACTGCCTTCTTCCAGTCATTACGCTTGCCCAGACCGCGAGCAGTGCGCTTGCTCTTACCCAGAACATTCAGGGTAGTAACACGCTCTACTTTCACGCTGAACAGGCTTTCGACGGCCTTCTTGATTTCCAGCTTGGTTGCGTCGGTAGCAACCTTGAAAACGAACTGGCCTTTCTTGTCTGCCAGAACCGTAGCCTTCTCGGAAACGTGCGGGCCAAGCAGAACTTTAAATACGCGTTCCTGGTTCATCCCAGCAGCTCCTCGAATTTCTTCACGGCCGACACGGTGATCAACACCTTGTCGTATGCGATCAGACTAACTGGATCGGAACCTTGCACGTCACGTACATCTACGTGTGGCAGGTTACGAGCAGCCAGGTACAGGTTCTGATCAACAGCGTCGGACACGATCAGAACGTCGGTCAGGCTCATGTTGTTCAGTTTGCCCAGCAGGTCTTTGGTTTTCGGCGTTTCAACGGCGAAATCCTGAACCACGACCAGACGATCAGTACGCACCAGCTCAGCAAGGATGGAACGCATTGCTGCGCGATACATCTTCTTGTTCAGCTTCTGGGAGTGATCCTGAGGACGAGCTGCGAAAGTGGTACCGCCGCCACGCCAGATTGGGCTACGGATAGTACCGGCACGAGCACGGCCAGTACCTTTCTGACGCCATGGGCGCTTACCGCCACCACGAACGTCGGAACGGGTCTTTTGCTGCTTGGAACCCTGACGACCGCCAGCCATGTAGGCTACGACTGCTTGGTGAACCAGCGTCTCGTTGAATTCGCCGCCAAATGTCAGTTCGGAAACTTCGATCGCTTGAGCGTCATTTACATTTAATTGCATGTCAGCTTCCCCTTAACCGCGAGCCTTGGCTGCTGGACGTACAACCAAGTTGCCGCCAGTAGCGCCAGGAACAGCGCCCTTGACCAACAACAGATTGCGTTCAGCGTCCACGCGCACTACTTCGAGGGACTGCACGGTCACGCGCTCAGCGCCCATATGACCGGACATTTTTTTGCCCTTGAATACACGACCAGGAGTCTGGCACTGGCCGATAGAGCCTGGAACGCGGTGGGATACGGAGTTACCGTGGGTGTTATCTTGCCCGCGGAAATTCCAACGCTTGATCGTACCCTGGAAGCCTTTACCCTTGGACTGACCGGTTACATCAACCAGTTGACCAGCGGCGAAGATTTCAGCGTTGATCAGATCGCCGGCCTGGTACTCGCCTTCTTCAAGGCGGAATTCCATTACGGTACGACCAGCGGCAACGTTCGCTTTAGCGAAGTGGCCAGCCTGAGCTGCTGTTACACGCGAAGCACGACGCTCGCCGACAGTGACTTGCACTGCACGATAGCCATCGGTCTCTTCAGTTTTGAACTGGGTGACGCGATTCGGCTCGATCTCAATGACCGTGACCGGAATGGAGACACCTTCTTCGGTGAAAATACGGGTCATACCGCATTTACGACCGACTACACCAATAGTCATGTTGTAAACCTCATGAGTGTACGGGGCTTTCACCCGCTATGGCCGCCCATTTCAGAGCGTTACACGACTAAGACCGAGTCTTAGCCGAGGCTGATCTGTACTTCCACACCGGCCGCCAGATCAAGCTTCATAAGTGCATCAACGGTTTTATCCGTTGGCTGGACGATGTCCAGAACGCGCTTATGAGTACGGATCTCGTACTGGTCACGCGCGTCTTTGTTGACGTGCGGGGAGACCAGAACGGTGAACCGCTCTTTACGGGTAGGCAGTGGAATTGGACCACGCACTTGAGCACCAGTACGTTTCGCGGTTTCCACGATTTCCTGGGTGGATTGGTCGATCAGGCGATGGTCAAAAGCCTTCAACCTGATACGGATTTGCTGATTTTGCATTGGATTTCAGACTCCGGCTGCTATTCCCAGCGAGCGCAATACGCCCGTTAAAAGGAGGCGCAATTCTATAGACGCCCCAGATAGGTGTCAACCCAATAAAAAAGCCCCCGCTGAGCGGGGGCTTTTCAAAGCATCGAAGCTATCTCAAAAGAGATGCTTACTCGATGATTTTGGCTACGACGCCAGCGCCGACGGTACGACCGCCTTCACGGATAGCGAAACGCAGGCCGTCTTCCATCGCGATGGTCTTGATCAGGGTAACTTCCATCTGGATGTTATCACCTGGCATTACCATTTCAACGCCTTCTGGCAGCTGGCAGTTACCAGTCACGTCAGTAGTACGGAAGTAGAACTGTGGACGGTAGCCTTTGAAGAACGGAGTGTGACGACCGCCTTCTTCCTTGCTCAGAACGTAAACTTCTGCGGTGAACTTGGTGTGCGGCTTAACCGAACCCGGCTTAACCAGAACCTGGCCACGCTCAACGTCGTCACGCTTGGTACCACGCAGCAGAACGCCGCAGTTCTCGCCAGCACGACCTTCGTCGAGCAGTTTGCGGAACATTTCAACACCGGTGCAGGTGGTGGTGGTGGTGTCACGCAGACCAACGATTTCCAGAGCATCTTGAACGCGAACGATACCGCGCTCGATACGACCAGTCACAACAGTACCACGACCCGAGATCGAGAATACGTCTTCGATTGGCATCAGGAATGGCTTGTCGATAGCACGCTCTGGCTCTGGGATGTAGCTGTCCAGAGTTTCAACCAGTTTACGAACGGCAGTGGTGCCCATTTCGTTGTCGTCTTTGCCTTCCAGCGCCATACGAGCCGAACCGATGATGATTGGAGTGTCATCGCCCGGGAAGTCGTAGGTGGACAGCAGGTCGCGAACTTCCATCTCGACCAGTTCCAGCAGCTCAGCGTCGTCTACCAGGTCAGCCTTGTTCAGGAAAACCACGATGTACGGAACGCCTACCTGACGGGACAGCAGGATGTGTTCACGGGTTTGTGGCATCGGACCATCAGCGGCCGAGCAAACCAGGATCGCGCCGTCCATCTGGGCAGCACCGGTGATCATGTTCTTCACATAGTCAGCGTGACCTGGGCAGTCAACGTGAGCGTAGTGACGGATCTTCGAGTTGTACTCGACGTGCGCGGTGTTGATGGTGATACCACGAGCTTTTTCTTCTGGAGCGCTGTCGATTTTATCGAAATCAACGATTGCAGAACCGAAAACTTCGGAGCAAACGCGAGTCAGAGCTGCGGTCAGAGTGGTTTTACCGTGGTCAACGTGACCGATGGTGCCAACGTTGACGTGCGGTAGGGAACGATCAAATTTTTCTTTAGCCACGAC
>NZ_JBFUIC010000297.1:0-4810 GCF_056402075.1 Pseudomonas sp. P4_C3 | reverse complement strand
GCCGCAGGCTGCGATCTTTTGATCTTCAACATTATTGGAATCGCCAAAAGATCGCAGCCTGCGGCAGCTCCTGCACCGGGTCCAACCGCAATCACCAAACTTCTGTGAAGGCTGGCGCAACGCCAGTATTCATGCGGCTCTGCAAATCATTCCTTTGGCTGATTTGGCTGACGATCAAGGGCACTACAGTGCGTACTTTCAGTCACGACCGTGCAGTCAGAAAAAGGGATTCTTATGTTGCAGACTCGCGTTATCCCCCCGGCCGAAGGCGCTTACCAGTACCCGCTGTTGATCAAGCGGCTGCTGATGTCTGGTGCCCGTTATGAGAAAACCCGCGAGATCATCTACCGCGACAAGTTGCGCTACAGCTACCCGACCCTGATCGAACGGGTGGCCCGACTGGCCAACGTGCTGACAGCGGCCGGGGTCAAGCCCGGGGATGCCGTGGGTGTGATGGACTGGGACAGCCATCGTTACCTGGAATGCATGTTCGCCATCCCGATGATCGGTGCGGTGATCCATACCATCAACGTGCGCCTGTCGCCGGAACAGATCCTCTACACCATGAACCACGCCGAGGACCGCTTCGTGCTGGTCAACAGCGAGTTCGTCGGTCTCTACAAGGCCATCGAAGGGCATCTGACGACGGTCGACAAAACCCTGTTGCTGACTGACCTGCCGGAAAAAACCGCGGACCTGCCGAACCTCGTCGGCGAATACGAACAACTGCTGGCCGCGGCGAGCCCGCAGTACGACTTCGAGGATTTCGACGAAAACTCGGTCGCGACCACGTTCTATACCACCGGCACCACCGGTAACCCCAAGGGCGTGTACTTCACCCATCGGCAATTGGTGCTGCACACCATGGGCGTGTCGACCATCATGGGCGCGATCGATAGCGTGCGCCTGTTGGGCACCAACGACGTGTACATGCCGATCACCCCGATGTTCCACGTCCACGCCTGGGGCTTGCCGTATGTGGCGACCATGCTCGGGCTCAAGCAGGTGTATCCCGGCCGCTATGACCCGGAATACCTGGTGGAATTGTGGCGCAAGGAGAAGGTCACGTTCTCCCATTGCGTGCCGACCATCCTGCAGATGGTCCTCAATGCCAAGGCCGCACAGAATGTCGACTTCGGCGGCTGGAAAATCGTCATCGGCGGCAGCGCCCTGAACCGTACGTTGTACGAGGCGGCCAAAGCCAAGGGCATTCAGTTGACCGCTGCGTACGGCATGTCGGAAACCGGGCCGCTGGTGTCGTGTGCGCACCTCAACGACGAATTGATGGCCGGCACTGAAGACGAACGCACCACTTACCGGATCAAGGCCGGCGTGCCAGGGCCGCTGGTGGAGGCGGCGATCGTCGACACCGAGGGCAACTTCCTGCCCGCTGACGGCGAGACTCAGGGTGAACTGGTGCTGCGTGCACCGTGGCTCACCGAGGGTTATTTCAATGAACCCCAGAAGGGCGCCGAGCTCTGGGCCGGCGGCTGGCTGCACACTGGCGACGTGGCGACCCTGGACAGCATGGGCGTGATCGACATTCGTGACCGGATCAAGGACGTGATCAAGACCGGTGGCGAGTGGATTTCCTCCCTGGACCTCGAAGACCTGATCAGCCGTCATGCGGCGGTACGTGAAGTAGCAGTAGTGGGGATCCCCGATCCGCAGTGGGGCGAGCGGCCGTTTGCCCTGCTGGTGCTCCGTGAGGGGTACGCAATCGGAGCCCGGGAACTCAAGGAGCACCTCAAGCCGTTTGTGGAGCTGGGGCACTTGAGCAAGTGGGCGATTCCGAGCCAGATCGCCCTTGTTACTGAAATTCCCAAGACCAGCGTCGGCAAACTCGACAAGAAGCGCATACGTGTCGACATCACCGAATGGCAAGCCACCAACAGCACCTTCCTCTCGACGCTTTAAGCGCCTCCTGGCGTGCCCGAAAGGGCACGCCAGCCCCACCAAGCAAGCGCTTGGCTTGTCAAATCGAATTTTTCAGCCATCCTTGCCGTGCCGACGGGTGTCGGACTGGCGAAAGGACTGTTCCAGAGTGGCTGGCAACTGCAAATCACACTTTAGAGGGATCAAGCACTACTACCTGCTGGCTATAGTCCGTTCAAGGATTTTTAAGAACGGAGCAACCGCACGAACCGGGGCGATGCAACTTTGGAATGACTTTGGGATGCCATGGCTCCCGGTTATCCACAGCGTTTTTAGAAGTGCTCATTGCCATAAAAATAAAATGCACATGGAGTAGCGTCGATGACATCAGTAAACCAGTTCTGGCGCCGGGCGAAACTGCCCCTGGCTGTCAGTCTTGCCTCTACGCTCGCCGGGCCAGCATTCGGCGTCAGTTTCAACGTAGGTGAAATCGAAGGTCAGTTCGACTCATCCCTGTCGATTGGTGCCAGCTGGTCTACTCAGCAGCCGAACAAGAACCTCATCGGTGTCAACAACGGCGGCAAGGGTTTGTCCCAGACCTCTGATGACGGTCACCTGAACTTCAAGAGCGGGGAAACCTTCTCGAAGATCTTCAAGGGCATCCATGACCTTGAACTGAAATACGGCGATACCGGTGTTTTCGTCCGTGGCAAATACTGGTACGACTTTGAACTGAAAGACGAAAGTCGTCCGTTCAAGGACATCAGCGACGACGGTCGCAAGGAAGGCGCCAAGTCCGCTGGCACTCAACTCCTCGACGCCTTCGTCTACCACAACTACTCCATTGCCGATCAGCCAGGCTCCGTGCGTCTGGGCAAGCAGGTCGTGAGCTGGGGTGAAAGTACCTTCATCGGTGGTGGCATCAACTCGATCAACCCGATCGACGTGTCTGCATTCCGCCGTCCGGGTGCCGAGATCAAGGAAGGCCTGATCCCGGTCAACATGTTCTATGTGTCCCAGAGCCTGACCGAAAACCTCTCGGCCGAAGCGTTCTATCAAATTGAATGGGACCAGACCGTCGTCGACAACTGCGGCACGTTTTTCTCCCAGCCAGACATCGTTGCCGACGGCTGCGACAACAACCTGCGCGTGCTGAACAAGCGCTCGCAAATTCCGGCCGTTGCCCTGGGGCCTTTGGCCGCCAACGGCGTCGACGTCAACGAAGAGGGTGTCCTGGTGCGTCGTGGCCCCGATCGTGATGCCCGCGACAGCGGTCAGTGGGGTGCGTCCTTCAAGTACATGTTCGATCCGCTGGACACCGAGTTCGGCGCCTACTTCATGAATTACCACAGCCGTGCGCCGATCTTCAGCGCCACCGGTGCGCCTCAGTCGGTCTACAACACTGCAGCGGGACTTCCAGGCCCGTTCGCGGCACTCGGGCCACTGCTGGTGGCAGGTAATTCGCAATACTTCATCGAATACCCCGAGGACATTCGCCTGTATGGCTTGAGCTTCTCCACCACCCTGCCTACCGGTACGGCGTGGAGCGGTGAGATCAGCTACCGTCCGAACGCTCCGGTGCAGCTCAACTCCACCGACATCCTGTTCTCCGGTGTACGTCCTTTGGGCAATAACAACCCGAACAATCCGTTGACCAATGCATCGCTGCTTACCGGCGTGCCGGGTCAAGACCTGCACGGGTATCGTCGCAAGGAAGTCACCCAGTTCCAGACTACCCTGACGCACTTCTTCGATCAGGTCATGGGCGCCAGCCGTCTGACCCTGGTGGGTGAGGTGGGCGTGACCCACGTTGGCGGCCTGGAAAGCACTTCCGACGTTCGTTATGGCCGCGATCCGGTCTACGGCCCGGGTGAGTTGCCAGCCTCTGGCGCGCTCGATACCTGCGTGGCGCTCAACACCAGCACCATCAACGGTGCCGGCCCGGGTACGCCAACCAACAACCGCAGCCGCAACTGCACCAACGAAGGCTTCACCACCCCGACTTCGTGGGGCTACCGCGGTCGCGCCATCTGGGAATACAACGACGTGTTTGCCGGCGTGAACCTCAAGCCGAACGTTGCCTGGTCCCATGACGTGAGCGGTTACTCCCCTGGCCCTGGCGGCAACTTCGAGGAAGGCCGCAAGGCGGTGAGCCTGGGTGTCGACGCCGAGTACCAGAACACCTACACCGCGAGCCTGGCTTACACCAACTTCTTCGACGGCAAGTACACCACCGTGGATGACCGCGACTTCGTTGCGCTCAGCCTCGGCGTGAACTTCTAAGCACAGTATTTTCAGGACGAACGCATAAATGAAAATAACAAAGAGTCTGTTCCACGCCGGTGTTCTGGGTCTTTCGCTGCTGGCGACCAGCGTCATCGCAGCGGTTCCTCAGGCCGAGGCCGACAAACTGGGCAAGAGCCTGACCCCGATGGGCGCCGAAATGGCAGGTAACGCCGACGGTTCGATCCCGGCCTGGAAACCGTTGCCGAAGAACGCCGGCAGCGTCGACAGCAAAGGCTTCCTGTCCGATCCGTACCCGGGTGAAAAACCGCTGTTCACCATCACGGCGCAGAACGTCGACCAATACAAGGAAAAGCTCGCCCCGGGCCAGTACGCGATGTTCAAGCGCTACCCGGAAACCTTCAAGATGCCGGTGTATCCGTCCCACCGCGGTGCCACTGTGCCGGATGACGTGTTCGCCGCCATCAAGCGCAACGCCACCAACACCAATCTGGTGTCTGGCGGTAACGGTCTGGAGAACTTTGAAACCGCCATTCCGTTCCCGATTCCGAAAAGCGGCGTGGAAGTCATCTGGAACCACATCACCCGTTATCGCGGCGGTAGCGTGACCCGCCTGGTGACACAGGCCAYACCACAGCCGAACGGTTCGTTCAGCCTGGTGTACTTCCAGGACCAGTTCGTGTTCCGCGAC
>NZ_JBFUIC010000296.1:0-4821 GCF_056402075.1 Pseudomonas sp. P4_C3 | reverse complement strand
TGGCCTGACTGCAGAATTTCTTGAGGCTGGCCACTGCGTGCGCGGACATCTGTGCATAACGCCCCGGATCACCCTTGGCCACGTCATAGCTTGATTGGTAAGCCCTGCACAACGACGCCCAATCGGTGACGTAACGCAAGGTACGAAACGCCCTGCGCGGGTCATGTGGCCAGGCCGTCAGCTCATCGGTGGAGTCAATCAGGAATGCATTATCGGCATCCAGATAATCGATCATCGCCGTGGTCCGTGGCGCCACGGCCGGTTTGCCACAGGACATGAACTCCATCAGCGGAAGACATTGGCCTTCGCCGTAGGACGTGTTGACCACGTAACTCGTGGCCTGCACCAGCTGCTCATAGTCCGCGTCAGCCAGATAGCCGTAAATCAGCACGACCCGGCAGCGGTAAGACTGGTTTTTGTACAAGTGGTGAAGGATGTCGGTCAGCGCTTCTTCGGCATCGTGATGCGTCAATTTGAGCACCAGCGTTGCGTCGTCCACCTCGCGAAACGTCACGCAAAAGGCACTGAGCATGTCTTCCCAATTCTTGCGCCCGTCACCGGGGTTGAACACCGAGGTGTAAATCACGCCGTCGAGGACCAACTCGTGTTCACTCGGCGGGGCCTCGAAATCAATACCCACACCTTGACGAGTGGCCACGGGGCCGAAGGCTCGCAAGTCGAGTTCACGGCTGTCTGCCAGCAACCCCTTGAGCGTCAACCGCACCTGACTGGCCAAGGGCTGACGTTGCAAGTGGGCGCCGCGCTCGGAAAACCGATCCCATACCGGGGCCGGTACCGCGATGACCGGATAGTCGGTGCCCATCGCCTCGCGCACCGCATTCACGGTGTAGCTGGAATGTGTAATCGCTGCACCCGCTGCCCGCAACACCGTGCGCCAGTCATTGAGCGGGTCACCGGCAAAGGGTTCGTTGGGGATGGTGCTGAATTCCCACGCGAACACCGGCAGCGTCGGGCAGGCGAAATTGACCGGCGTGCGATGAGGCGGTGAGAACGACAGGAACACGCATTCTTCACCACGGGACAGACAGTCCATGTACAAGGCATCGACTTCGGTCTGCGGGTCGCTGACTTCTACCACTCGCCCCAGCCGCTCCAGCACGGGTCGGTACTCCTTGAGCACGAAGTAATAGCTGTACTCCGAGCGGCCAAGGTTCTGGGCAATAGTCTGCTGGTTGGTTTCCGAATGAATGATGATCAGCATGAGGCGGTATCCGTCACGGTTGCTGTCGGCAAAGCCTGTGGTGCCAGCCCGAAAAAATCCGCCATGCGTTTCTGTACCGGGGCGAAAGCGCAGTAATCGTGCATGCGCTCGACGGCGGCGAGGGACATGCGCTGATACTCCAGGGGTTGTTCCTTGGCCAGACGGTAGCTGTTTTCGTAAGCGGTTTTCAGCGAACCCCAATCCGGCCGGTAACGCAGGGTGCGGTAGATGATGCGAGTGTCCTGCGGCCAGATGGTCAGCTCTTCGCTGGACTTGACCACAAACGCCACACGCTCATCGATGTAGTCCTCCATGGCCGTGTGATCCGGGGCAATCACCGGTTTACCGCTGGCCATGAACTCCATCAGCGGCAGGCACAGCCCTTCGCAGCGCGAGGCATTGACGTAGTAACTGGCGGCTTCGTACAGCCGGGCGTATTGCGGGTCGTCCAGGTAGCCGTGCATGACCACCACCCGACAGGCGAACGGCGAAAGCTGCGCGAGYAACGTCATCAGTTCGTCGTGGTAGGACGACAGATCGCTTTGGGTAATCTTCAGCACCAGTGTCGCGTCAGGCGTTTCGCGGAACGCCCAGCAGAATGCAGTGATCAGTTGATGCCAGTTCTTGCGACCGTCACGCGGGTTGAACACGGTGACGTACACCACACCGTCAACCTGTGTTTCGACCTGGGCGGTGGTGTCCGGCCACTGTCGCGGTTCTGGCTCGGGTACTGCAATCGTCTGCGGGCCGGCGATGGCCGGCAGCCAGCCAGCGAGACGCTCATGGGCGGCATCCGACAACAAGTCGCGAATCCCTTCCCAGTACCACTGGCTTAGAAAATGCGTGCGATGCACCGGGATCGGCAGCGATTTACCTTTGTCCAGGCGCCACATATGCAGGTAATGGCGAGCAATCACCAAGCGGCGCTTGAGCGTCAGCGGCGGTGGCTTCAATGCCTCCAGCTCGGCCTCGAGCGCCGCCAGTTCCTCGGCGGTCGGCACGACGGGAATCAGTGCATCGGCACTCAGCCCGAGTGTGCGCGTATCGAAGATGCAACCCTTGATGTCCAGGGTCGAGCCGGCGCTGATCGGGACGCTGGTGTGGCGACTACGAATGTCGGCGAAGTTTTCCCACAACGGCGTCGGCAACACCAGCACCGGAAAGTCTTCACCCATGGTCCGGCGAATCGCCCGGGCGGTATGGCTGGAGAGTGTGATCACCCGGCCCTGCCGCGCCAGCATTTGCGTCCAGTCCTGGCGCGGGTCGTTATCCCATTGTTCATCGGGAATCGAATCAAACTCCCAGGCCACCACGCAGATCGTCGGGCACTCAAGGTCGTTCGGGGTTTTCTGCGGCGGCGTAAACGACAGGAACAGACTGTCTTCGCCGGCGGCCAATAACTGTTTGTAGAGCGGATCGACCTCGGCGGTGGAGGACACCACATGCACTCGCCCAAGGCTTTCGAGCACAGGGCGATACGCCTTGAGCACGAAGTAGTAACTGTATTCGGGACGACCAAGGCTCTGGCTGATGGAGCTGTCGTTGATGTCCGAGTAAAGAATGAAATTCATGGCATCCCACGATGAAACCGCCATCCCGGCGGCCTCACTCTATGACGGAAAAACCATGGATCGAGCCGGCACTCGCCAGTCCTCGTCCATCGTCTTTTTGCCCGTCTACGTTCTTGTTTTAAAGGACAGATTCGCAGAGTCCCGGAACAACCCACACGAACGCCGGTTAATCGTGACGAGGGGCATTCTAAACACATCCATTGAGGATTCGTGAACCGCCCGGCGAGAATAAATCAGGCTACGCTGAGGAGAACCGATCAGTCACTTTTGGACTTGTTGAAATTACCGAGCAAATGGCACAGATTGGCTACCAAACAACTACAACAAACATTTCACCTGTCTTTCGAGCGATCATATCGGCTCGTAAACCTTTCCATGAAGACTGTGGAAACTGGATGAAATGCATGACCAAGGGGTCGCTGTTTGAAAAAACGTCTGTTTGTCACGGGTCTGACCGGATTCGTCGGACAACACATCCAGTCGCGTTTGCAGGCTGATGCCTCGGAATGGGAGCTTCTACCTGCTCCTTGTCGCTACGATCTCTGCGAGCCGGACAGCCTCGAAGGCCTGTGGCCGGAAATGCCCGATGCGGTGATTCACCTGGCCGGCCAGACTTTCGTCCCGGACGCCTTTCGTGATCCGGCGCGCACCCTGAAAATCAACCTGCTGGGCACCCTGAACCTGCTGCAAGCCCTCAAGGCGCGCGGCTTCACCGGCACATTTCTGTACGTCAGCTCCGGTGATGTCTATGGCCAGGTCACCGAAGATCATCTGCCCATCACTGAATTGCAGCCACCCTGCCCGCGCAATCCATATGCCGTGAGCAAACTGTCGGCAGAATTCCTGAGTTTGCAATGGGGCCTGAGCGAAGGCTGGCCGGTACTGGTCGCCCGCCCGTTCAACCACATCGGCACAGGGCAGAAAGACAGCTTCGTCATCGCCAGCGCCGCCCGTCAGATCTGCCGGATCAAGCAAGGCCTGCAAGGGCCAGAGCTGGAGGTCGGGGACATCGATGTCACGCGCGATTTCCTTGATGTCGCGGACGTGGTCTCGGCCTATCTGGCTTTGCTGGAGAAAGGCACACCGGGGCAGGTGTACAACATTTGCTCGGGGCACGAGCGGAGCATTCGCAGTTTGATCGAGCAGCTGGCAGATCTTGCCCAGGTCGACCTGCAATTGGTCCAGGACCCTGCGCGACTTCGCCGCGCGGATCAGCGTCGGGTGTGTGGCAGCCCTGCCAGGCTGGTCCAGACCACCGGATGGAAGTCTGAAATCACAACACAACAATCCCTGCGGGCGATCCTGTCCGACTGGGAGAAGCGAGTACGACAAGAATGACTAAAAGTGCATTGATCACAGGTATCACCGGCCAGGATGGCGCGTATCTGGCCAAACTGCTGCTCGACAAGGGCTACAAAGTCCACGGCCTGGTGGCGCGTCGCAGCAGCGACTCGCGCTGGCGCCTGCGCGAGATGGGAGTCGAAGCGGACATCGTCTACCTGGACGGCGACATGGCCGATGCCTGTTCAGTGCAGCGCGCGGTGATCAAGTCGGCGCCGGACGAGGTCTACAACCTCGCCGCGCAAAGCTTTGTCGCGGYCTCCTGGGATCAACCGGTGACCACCGGCATCGTCGACGGTCTGGGTGTTACCCACCTGCTCGAAGCGATCCGTCAGTTCAGTGCGCACACGCGTTTCTACCAGGCGTCCACCAGCGAAATGTTCGGCCTGATCCAGGCCGAACAGCAGGACGAGAACACACCGTTCTATCCGCGCAGCCCTTATGGCGTA
Source organism: Pseudomonas sp. P4_C3 (assembly GCF_056402075.1). NCBI lineage: Bacteria > Pseudomonadati > Pseudomonadota > Gammaproteobacteria > Pseudomonadales > Pseudomonadaceae > Pseudomonas > Pseudomonas sp. P4_C3. Next base: position 238 of record NZ_JBFUIC010000296.1, on the reverse strand, counting down.
GCCAAGTTGTACGGCCACTGGATCACCGTGAACTACCGCGAGAGCTTCAACCTGCACGCCAGTAGCGGCATCCTGTTCAACCATGAATCACCGCTGCGCGGCATCGAGTTCGTCACACGCAAAGTCACCGACGCCGCCGCCCGGATCAAGCAGGGCAAGCAGCATGAACTGCGCCTGGGCAACATCGACGCCAAGCGCGACTGGGGCTTTGCCGGGGACTACGTCGAAGCCATGTGGC
>NZ_JBFUIC010000295.1:0-4824 GCF_056402075.1 Pseudomonas sp. P4_C3 | reverse complement strand
CGCGTCATCGTTGACGTCCATCGCGAGCAGGCTCGCTCCTACATGGTGCAGGCGGTGTTTTTGAGAGGATAAAAAAGCCCCGCGACCGAATGAGACGCAGGGCAAGGAAATTGGTTGGCTGCGGCCAACCAAAGGAGCGCATTAAAACATCGGGTCAGTTGCTGGCGACCGTCTCCGGCTGCCAGCCACCGCCAAGGGCCTTGTAGATCGCGACGATGCCGCGATACAGGTCGACTTCAGCCTGGGCCTGGGTGTCTTCGGCGGCCAGGCGTTCCCGTTGGGCGTCGAGCAGCACAAGGAAATCGGCCGAGCCTTCGCGGTAGCGGATCTCCGCCAGGTCGGCGGCCGAGCGGCTGGACTCGCTCTGGCGAATCAGCGAGATCAGGCGTTGCTGGCGTTTGCCGTAGTCGCTGAAGGCGTTTTCCGATTCTTCCAGGGCCAGCAACACGTGTTGCTCATAGGTCGCCAGGGCGCCTTCGGCATCGGCGTCGGCGCCGCGCAACCGGGCCTTCACACTGCCCAGGTCAAACGCCGCCCAGGTGATGCTCGGGCCGAGCGCCCAAGCGTTGGCTGCCGAGGAGCCGATCTGTGAACCGCGCCCGGCGGTAAAACCGAGGAAGCCGCTGAGGCTGACCCGCGGGAACAGGTCAGCCTTGGCCACGCCGATACGTGCCGTGGCCGACGCCAATTGGCGTTCGGCACTGCGAATGTCCGGACGGCGTTGCAGCAGCTCACCCGGATCACCGATCGGCAATGCCTTGGCGATCGCCGGCAGGTCTTTCGGGCTCAGGTCCACGGTCAGCTTGTCCGGACGTTCACCCAGCAGGGTGGCGATGCGGTTTTTCTGCCGAACCTGTTCGGCCTGCAATTGCGGCACGCTGGCCTCGACTGACGCGAGTCGCGCATCGGCACGCTCCACGTCGAGCTGATCACCGACGCCGGCATCACGCAGGCTGACGGTGATCTTGCGCGACTCCTGCTGGTTCTGCAGGTTGGCCAGGGCGATTTTCTCCCGCAGTTGCGCGCCGCGCAGTTGGCCGTAGGAATCCACCAGTTCGGCAATCATGGTGACTTGCAGTTGGTACAGATCGGCCTCGAACGCCTGTTGCTCGGCGTTGGCCGACTCCAGGTTGCGCTGGATGCGGCCGAACAGATCGATCTCCCACGCCATATCCAGGCCCAGGTCGTAGCGTTCGCTGTTGACCCGGTCGGTGGTCTGGCCGGGAATCTGGCCTTTGCCCAAATCACTGCTGACGCGGCTGGTGATGGTCGGCATGGCATCGTTGCTGACGTCATCGCGGATCGCCCGTGCGGCTTTCCAGCGGGCGAAGGCGACGCGCAGATCGCGGTTGCCTTGCAGGGATTGCGTCACCAGCTGGTTGAGGGTCGGGTCTTCGAACTGCTGCCACCAGATGCCTTCGAAACGCGAACGGTCAAAATTCTTCTGGCCGGCGGCGCCATCGGTGGCGGCCGTGATGTGGGCCGCCTCGGTGGTTGGCGTCTTGTAGTCCGGACCCACGGCACAGGCACTCAGGGCCAGTACCAGCAGGCTCGGCAGGAAGGCTTTCAAACTCATCAATGCGACTCCAGCTTCAGGGCGGCMTTGGCGGCTTTACGTGCCTGGCCGCGCTCGACAAAGTTACGAATCAATACGTAGAACACTGGCGTCAGCAACAGACCGAAGAAGGTCACCCCGAGCATCCCGGAGAACACCGCTACACCCATGGCGTGGCGCATTTCGGCACCGGCACCGCTGGAGAACACCAGCGGCACGACGCCCATGATGAACGCGAAGGAGGTCATCAGGATCGGCCGCAGACGCAGACGGCAAGCTTCCAGAACCGCCGCCAGCGGGTTTAGGCCTTCGAGCTGTTTGTCCTTGGCGAACTCGACGATCAGGATCGCGTTCTTGCAGGCAAGCCCTACCAATACGATCAAACCGATCTGGGTAAAGATGTTGTTGTCACCGCCGGAGGCGATCACACCGGTGATGGCCGACAGCAGGGTCATCGGTACGATCAGGATCACCGCCAGTGGCAGGCTCCAGCTTTCGTACTGAGCCGCCAGTACCAGGAACGCCAGCAGCACACAGAGCGGGAACACGAACAGCGCGGTGTTGCCGGACAGGATCTGCTGGTAGGTCAGGTCGGTCCATTCGTAGGTCATGCCGTTCGGCAGTTCTTCCTTGAGCAGTTTCTCGATGGCTTTTTCGGCCTGGCCGGAGCTGTAGCCGGGGGCTGCCGCACCGTTGATTTCAGCGGTGATGAAGCCGTTGTAGTGCATCACGCGGTCGGGACCCGAGGTGTCGCTGACCTTGATGAAGGTCGCCAGCGGGATCATCTCACCCTTGTTGTTGCGCACTTTCAGCTGGCCGATCTGGTCGGATTCGAGGCGGAACTGTTGTTCGGCCTGAACGTTGACCTGATAGGTGCGCCCGAAGCGGTTGAAGTCGTTGGCATACAGCGAACCCAGGTAAATCTGCAGGGTGTCGAAGATGTCGCTGACGGCCACGCCGTGGGTCTTGGCTTTTTCCCGGTCGATGGCAGCATCGACCTGTGGCACGTTCACCGTGTAGCTGGTGAACAGGCCGGCCAGTTCCGGCACGCTGTGGCTCTTGGTGATGATGTTCATGGTTTCCTTGTACAGCTCTTCGTAGCCCAGGTTGCCCCGGTCTTCGATCTGCAGGCGGAAACCACCGATGGTGCCCAGGCCTTGTACCGGCGGCGGCGGGAAGATCGCCATGTAGGCTTCCTGGATGTTCGCGTACTGGCCGTTCAAGGCACCGGCAATCGCACCGGCAGACATGCTCGGGTCTTTACGTTCGTCGAACGGTTTCAGGGTCACGAACACGATGCCGGCGTTCGGGCTGTTGGTGAAGCCGTTGATCGACAGGCCCGGGAAGGCCACCGCGCTTTCCACGCCCGGCTGTTTCAAGGCCAGGTCGGACATGCGCTTGATCACGTCTTCGGTACGGTCCAGGCTCGAGGCATCCGGCAATTGCGCGAAGGCCACCAGGTATTGCTTGTCCTGGCCGGGGACGAAACCGGTCGGGGTGCTGGAGAAACCGAAGAAGGTCAGGACCATCAGGCCGGCGTACAGCAGCAGGGCGATACCGCTTGAGCGGATCACGCGGGCAACGGTGCCGACATAACCATGGCTGGCCTTTTCAAAGAAGCGGTTGAACGGACGGAACAACCAGCCACCGAAAATCTTGTCCAGCACCTTGGAGAAACGGTCTTTCGGCGCGTCGTGACCCTTGAGCAGTACCGCGGCCAGAGCAGGCGACAGGGTCAGGGAGTTGAAGGCCGAAATCACCGTGGAAATCGCAATGGTCAGGGCGAACTGCTTGTAGAACTGGCCGGTCAAACCGGAGATGAACGCCGCCGGAACAAACACCGCACACAGCACCAGCGCCGTCGCAATGATCGGGCCGGTCACTTCACGCATGGCGCGTTTGGTGGCTTCGACCGGAGTCAATCCGAGTTCGATGTTCCGTTCGACGTTCTCCACCACCACGATGGCGTCGTCCACCACGATGCCGATGGCCAATACCAGGCCGAACAGCGACAAGGCGTTGAGCGAGAAGCCGAACAGGTGCATCACGGCAAAGGTACCGATCAGCGATACCGGCACAGCGACCAATGGAATGATCGAAGCACGCCAGGTCTGCAGGAACAGGATCACCACCAGCACCACGAGGATCAGCGCTTCGAAGAGGGTGTGAACCACCGCCTCGATGGAGCCGCGCACGAAGATCGTCGGGTCATAGACGATGCTGAAGTCCATGCCTTCGGGGAAGCTCTTCTTCAGTTCGGCCATTTTGGCCCGGACTTCATTGGAGATTTCGATAGCGTTGGAACCAGGACGCTGGAAGATCGGGATCGCCACTGCCGGCTGGTTGTTCAGCAGCGAACGCAAGGCGTATTGGCTCGAACCCAGTTCGACGCGAGCGATGTCCTTCAGACGAGTGATTTCACCGTTGTCGCCAGAGCGAATGATGATGTTCTCGAACTCTTCCTCACTGACYAGACGGCCCTGTGTGTTGACCGACAGCTGGAATGCCGTGGCATTCGGTGCTGGCGGCGCACCCAGCGCACCGGCCGCCACTTGACGGTTCTGTTCGCGAATTGCCGTGACCACATCGGTCGCGGTCAGGTTGCGCGAAGCGGTCTTGTTCGGGTCCAGCCATACACGCAGCGAGTAATCGCCCATGCCGAACAACTGCACATCACCGACACCGCCCAGGCGCGCCAGCTCATCCTTGATGTTGAGCAGAGCGTAGTTGGACAGGTACAGCATGTCGTAGCGTTTGTCCGGCGAGGTCAAGTGCACCACCATCRTCAGGTCGGGCGACGCCTTGTCCACGGTGATACCGATGCGCGTCACTTCCTCGGGGAGTTTCGGCTCGGTGCGGGTCACGCGGTTCTGCACCTGCACCTGGGCGTTGTCCAGGTCGGTACCCAGGGCAAAGGTGATGGTCAGGGTGATCTTGCCGTCAGCGGTGGATTGCGAGGACATGTACAGCATGTTCTCGACGCCGGTGATGGCTTGTTCCAGCGGCGCGGCCACGGTTTCGCCGATGACTTTCGGGTTGGCACCCGGGAAGTTGGCGCGGACCACCACGGTCGGCGGCACCACTTCCGGGTATTCGCTGATCGGCAACTGGAACAGCGAGATCGCACCGGCGATCAGGATCAGCAGCGACAGCACCGCTGCGAAGATCGGCCGCGAAATGAAGAATTGGGAAAAATTCATCTTGGAATCCCTTAACCGCGTGGGGTCGTGGCAGCCAGTTTCACAACCGTACCCGGCGCAACCTTGGCA
>NZ_JBFUIC010000294.1:0-4840 GCF_056402075.1 Pseudomonas sp. P4_C3 | reverse complement strand
ACCTGTTGCCGCGTATTCCGCGCGATCGTCTGGTCATCACCGAGAGCGGCATTCTCAACCGCGCCGATGTCGAACTGATGGAAATCAGCGACGTCTACGCGTTCCTGGTCGGCGAAGCGTTCATGCGCGCCGAAAGCCCGGGTACCGAGTTGCAGCGTCTGTTCTTCCCTGAGCGCGGTGTACCTGTCAGCGGTTCGACCCTCGACTGAAAAGCATCGCGAGCAAGCTCGCTCCCACAGGGTTTGATGGTGGCCACAAAATCTATGAGCTGCCGAGATCAAATGTGGGAGCGAGCTTGCTCGCGATAGCGGCATAAGAAGCACCACAGACTTTATGTCCTACGGAATACCTTATGACCTCACCTATTTCCCTGACCATCGAAGCCGGTCTGCAAGCCGAGCAGGATTTGCTGGCGTCGGTCTGTGCCGGCAACGCGGAATTCGGTCTGTTGTTCTGGCAACCGAGTGACCAGGCATTAGTGATGCCGCGTCGCTTGAATCGCTTGCCAGGCTTTGAATCCGCATGTGAAGTCTCGGCAGCGGCAGGCTGGCCAGTGTTGTTGCGCGATACCGGCGGAGAGCCCGTTCCGCAATCCGACACCACGATCAACATCGCTCTGGTCTACGCACCGCCGCGCAGCGAAGGCGACCTTAACCGCATCGAATCCGGCTACCGGCGTCTATGCGATCCAATCTGTCAGTTGCTGGATGAGTTAGGTGGCACTTCGTCCCTGGGTGAAATCGAAGGCGCCTTCTGTGACGGTCGCTTCAACGTCAACCTCGATGGTCGCAAGATGGTCGGCACCGCCCAGCGCTGGCGCCAGAGTCAGGGTGGGCAGCGTCCGGTAGGACTGGTGCATGGGGCGTTGCTGCTGGATAACGAGCGAGAGTCTATGGTCGCCGCGGTCAATCGTTTCAACGAGGCCTGCGGTCTGGAGCAACGCGTACGCGCCGAAAGCCACATCGCGCTGCATGAGAAGTTCGCGGCGCACGATGCCCTGGCGCGCCTCGACTATCTCTACCGGTTGGTGCTGGTGCAGATGTTCAGCGGCTAGGTTTTCGAGCTTATCGCGTACCGAAAACCACCATGGTCTTGCCTTTGACGTTCACCAGTTCGCGTTCTTCCAGATCCTTGAGGACGCGACCGACCATCTCCCGGGAACAACCGACTATCCGCCCGATCTCCTGACGGGTCACCTTGATTTGCATGCCATCGGGGTGAGTCATGGCATCTGGCTGTTTGCAYAGCTCCAGCAGGCAGCGGGCGACTCGACCGGTTACATCAAAGAATGCCAGGTCACCGACCTTGCGCGTGGTGTTGCGCAGGCGCTGTGCGATTTGTCCGCTGAGGACGTAAAGAATGTCTGGATCCTGCTGGGACAACTCGCGGAATTTCGCGTAGCTGATTTCCGCGACTTCGCATTCAGCCTTGGCCCGCACCCAGGCGCTGCGCTCCTGCTCCAGGCCAGCTTGCTCAAACAGACCCAACTCGCCGAAAAAGTCCCCGGTGTTCAGGTAGGAAATGATCATTTCCCGGCCGTCGTCATCTTCGATCAGGATGGTGACTGAGCCTTTGATGATGTAGAACAGCGTTTCCGAACGGTCGCCGGCACAAATGATGTTGCTCTTGGCCTGATAGCGGCGGCGCTGACAATGCATCAACAGCTTGTCGAGGTTCTTGATCTTGGGGTTGGGGGCAATCGCAACCATGGTTGTATCCCGAAAAGACTGCACGGTGTGTTTGGTTTTTTTATGAATAGCGAACGCTGGGGGAAAGCTGGCAATGCGCCATTGATTTGGCGTCAGCTTAACAGACACCTCCTGCAATATTCGAGCATTTACCTACAAGGCGGTGGGATATGTCCTAGGACGCCGGGCGCCGTCAGTCACGGGGCCTGTGCTAAGCTGGCGACCCTTTTTTATACAGTGGAGTCTTGGCGATGAAGGCACGCATCCAATGGGCTGGCGAAGCCATGTTCCTCGGCGAATCCGGTAGTGGTCATGTCGTGGTCATGGACGGTCCGCCCGATGCCGGCGGACGTAACCTGGGTGTCCGGCCGATGGAAATGCTGCTGCTGGGTGTCGGCGGTTGCAGCAATTTCGATGTGGTCAGCATCCTCAAGAAGTCCCGCCAGGCGGTCGAAAGCTGTGAAGCGTTCCTTGAAGCCGAGCGTGCGACCGAAGATCCAAAGGTTTTCACCAGGATCCACATGCATTTCGTGGTCAAGGGCCGTGGGCTGAAAGAAGCCCAGGTCAAGCGCGCCATCGAATTGTCTGCCGAGAAGTATTGCTCGGCCTCGATCATGCTCGGCGCGGCAGGCGTGGCAATTACCCACGACTACGAGATCATCGAGCTCGGTTGAATCGACATTCAACTATCATAAAAGCAGTGCAGACTCTGGCGAACACAAGCTGACGTCTGCATAATGCGCCACTTTTTTCAGGGTAGTGGCCCGTCAGCCGACAGGCCTCGCACCCGAGCAGACAACCAMAATCGCCATCGCGAAGAGGTGTTAACCGTCCTACGCAGGTGCGTTGTTCGCATTTGACGGGCATGCTTGATCACGCGGCCGGGCCGCAAACACATAGAGAGTTTTTAACGGTGAAAAGCAAACTCAAGCTCCACGGGTTCAATAACCTGACAAAGACCTTGAGCTTCAACATCTATGACATCTGCTACGCGGAAACCCCGCAAGACCAGCAGGCTTACGTCGAGTACATCAATAAAGAGTACAACGCGAAACGCCTGACGCAGATCCTCACGGAAGTTGTCGATATCATTGGTGCCAACATCCTGAACATTGCCAGTCAGGACTATGAGCCGCAGGGCGCCAGCGTCACGATCCTGATCTCGGAAGAGCCCGTAACCCCGACCGACAGTCAGATCGAAGAGTCCCCGGGCCCACTGCCCGAAATCATTCTGGCCCACCTCGACAAGAGCCACATCACGGTGCACACCTACCCGGAGATCCACCCGGTCAGCGGTATTGCAACCTTCCGTGTGGACATCGACGTGTCGACTTGCGGGGTCATTTCACCGCTTAAAGCGCTCAACTTCCTGATTCACCAGTTCGATTCGGACATCGTGACCGTGGACTACCGTGTGCGCGGCTTCACCCGTGACGTTGAAGGCAAAAAGCACTTCATCGACCATGAGATCAATTCGATCCAGAACTACCTCTCCGATGACACTTACGACGCGTACCAGATGACCGACGTGAACGTGTACCAGGAAAACCTGTTCCACACCAAGATGCTGCTGAAGAACTTCGAACTGGATAACTACCTGTTCGGCGACGCCACCAACAACCTGTCCTCTGAGCAACGTGCCCAGGTGACCGAGCGGGTGAAACACGAAATGCTCGAAATCTTCTACGCGCGCAATATGGCGTAAGACTCTCGAACACAAAAAAGGCGACTCCCTCACGGCAGTCGCCTTTTTTTATTCTGGCGCTCGCTCCTACAAAAAACGGAGTCAGATCCGATAAGTACTCTTGGTCATCACCTTGGCCATCAGGCTCATCCCGAACTTCACCGGTGCCGGAAAGCGGAACCCGCCAGCCTCCAGCGCACTTTCGGCATGCTGTTCTTCATCGATGCGCATCTGCTCAAGAATCGCCCGGGACTTTTCATCCTCGGCCGGCAATTGCTCCAGATGTTCGTTCAGGTGTTTGCACACCTGGTCTTCCGTCGCCGCAACGAACCCCAGGCTGACTTTATCGCTGATCAGGCCGGCCACTGCGCCGATCCCGAACGACATGCCATAAAACAGCGGATTGAGGATGCTGGTGTGGCTACCCAGTTGATGAATACGTTGTTCGCACCAGACCAGGTGATCGATTTCTTCTTCGGCGGCATGCTCCATCGCGGCACGCACTTGCGGCAGTTTGGCGGTCAGCGCCTGTCCTTGGTACAGCGCCTGGGCGCAGACTTCGCCGGTGTGGTTGATGCGCATCAGGCCGGCAACGTGGCGTGTGTCTTCGTCGCTCATTTTCGCATCCGGCTGCACGATGGCGGGCGACGGACGGTACGGCTGGCCGCTGAAGGGCAGCAGGGTGCGCATCGCGGCATCGGCTTGCAGCAGAAGGCGGTCAATTGGCGAGTAGTGACGTTGGGTAGTCATGCTGACCTCCGGGGGAATTTCGGCGGCCAGTTTAACCCAATCGGCCGGGGAAGGATTGCGCTGGGTCATTGTGATGCAGAGGCTGTGACAGTGCTGTGATGCCTTTTGTGAAAGCGGCGGTGCGCCGCTTTCACAGGGTTTAGAGCAATCAGCCCGGCGGCCAGTGCATCTGGCGCTGACCCAGCACGTGCATATGAATGTGGTAGACGGTTTGTCCGCCTTCTTCATTGCAGTTCATGACGACGCGGAAACCTTTTTCGCAGCCCAGTTCCAGTGCCAGGCGCTGCGCGGTGAACAGAATATGCCCGGCCAGCGTCTTGTCGTCCTCGGTCAGGTCGTTCAAGGTGCGAACCGGTTTCTTCGGGACCACCAGAAAATGTACCGGTGCCTGTGGGGCAATGTCGTGGAAGGCCAGTACCTGGTCGTCCTCGTAAATGATCTTCGCCGGGATTTCCCGGTTGATGATCTTGGTGAACAGAGTATCCACAGCTGTTTTCTCCGTTATTTGGGCTGGCCTGAGTGTACTCATGGCGTATGCCAGCGCYCAGCTTTTTACCTTGAATTGGATCAGCGCGGGCAGTACGCCTTGTTGATCATGCCGGCGATGGTGCGCGTCAGCCAGCGCGAGCCGAGCCGCGGCAGGAAGGCGAACCAGCGGTTGCGCCGCCCGGGAATAATGATCGCTTGATTCTTTTCCAGTGCGCGCACGGTGTAGAGC
>NZ_JBFUIC010000293.1:0-4851 GCF_056402075.1 Pseudomonas sp. P4_C3 | reverse complement strand
GGCCTTGTCCACGGCGAACCGCTTGTCATCATTTCTCGATGATCGCTTTTACCAGGTCTCGGCATTGTCCAATCACCCGAACATGCCGGGGTTTATTGCCGATCAGTCCGCCCCCGGCAGTGACGTGGAGTCTTTGCTCAAGATCGAAGCGGATTTTCCGTTCCTGTATGGCGTGTTGTTTTTCGATGAACAGGATCATTTGGTCAACGTGCTGCCGGGGCAAGCCGCCTCTGGTGAGCCCTATTGGACCAACACTCATTGGTCTATCGCCGGGCTGCCGACCCAGTGGGTCGGTGATATCGAAGTGATCGGGCCATTGCTGGCCGAACCCGGGCGCTCGGGTGGCTTCTTGATCCGCAAGACCATCCGCAATGGTCGCACCGATCACCGTGTGCGCATCGCCTTGCACCTGCGCCTTGCATCACTCACCGAGTTGCTCGTCAGTGCCGGGATGAGCGGGGTGGTTGCGCCGTTGCTGCGGGTGCCAGGCGGTGCCTTTATCGACCCCACCGGGCGCGCGGTCGAGGCGCCGAATCAGTGGCGTGACGGCCCCCAGATAATTCCCGGTTGGCAACTGGTGTTCAGAGTGCAGCCTGGGGCCATCCTTAAGCCGTTGAACGATGCACGCTGGTGGTTGTACTGGATAGCTGCTGGTTTTATCGTGTTTATCCTCATAGTGTTTTTTACTCTGTCGCGACAGTTGCGCTCGCGGGTCAGCACCTTGTTACAGGGCGCTCACCAGTTGTCCATGGGCGACCTCAGTTATCGCCTGGCTGAACAGCCCCGTGACGACGAAATCAACCATGTAGCGCGGGCGTTCAATGTAATGGCCGCGCGCTTGGCGGACATGTTGGAAAACACTGTGCGGACAGAAAATCTCGCGGTACTGGGGGCCTTTGCCACGGGCGTGGCCCATGAGGTGCGCAATCCCCTAACAACCATGAAAACTACAGTGCAAGCCTTGCTGCGCCGAGAAGAAGAACCCGAGCGACGCCACTTGCTGACCGACCTGGGCAAGGAAATCGACCGCTTATCCCATGTCACCAGCGATCTGTTGGAATATGGGAGGCCTCACCCGGCTCAACCCGAGGTGGTTGCCGTGGCGCCGTTGTTCGAGCAGATCGTCCAGCTGGCAGGGCCGGACGACCCGCAATTGCTGTGCGAAACAGAACCAGGCTTGCAGCTTTACGTCGACCCGGACCAGATCCGGCAGATCCTGGTCAACCTTTGTTTGAATGCCTTCCAGGCCTGCGACAACCAGAGTCCCGTGCGCCTGTGCGCCCAAGTATGGGGTGGGCAGGTGCGGGTCATGGTCATTGACCAGGGCTGCGGTATCTCCGAGGCGGACTTGCAGCGCATCCGCCAACCGTTTTTTACCTCCAAGGCGCGGGGTACCGGGCTGGGGCTGAGCATCAGCCAACAACTGCTGGAAGCCAACGGTGCGCGCATGGACATTATCAGTACGCTTGGCGTAGGGACTCAGGTGATCCTGGACTTCCCCGCGCCCCCAGGGAACGAGGCGAAGTAAACCACCGATGACTGACATTCACGTTTTGATAGTAGATGACGAAGAAGCGCTGGTGCGTTCCCTCAGCTACGCCCTGCGCGGCGAAGGAATGCGCATCAGCACGGCCGGCAGTGGTGAGGCAGCGCTGGAGCTGTTGGCGGGGGAGACCACCGGCATCGATATCGTGCTGCTCGACCTCGGCTTACCGGGCATCGATGGCCTGGCCACGTTGGACGGTATACGCCAGCTTCACGCACAACTGCCGGTGATCATGATTTCCGCTCACGGTGATACCCGCGCCGCCGTACAGGCAGTGAAAAGCGGCGCCACTGACTACCTTACAAAACCTTTTGAACTCGACGACCTGCTGGCGACCATCACCAGCACCTTGTCATTGGCCAGATGCGAAGAACCCGCAGTGGCGGTGAGTGATGAACTGGCCGCTGGCCTGCTTGGCCATAGCCCGGCGATGAGCACCTTGCACGCAGCGGTGGGGCGCATTGCCCGTAGTTCCGCGACACGGATTTTGTTGCTTGGAGAATCCGGCACGGGGAAGACTTTGGTCGCCCAAGCCCTGCACAACCATAGCGGGCGAGGTGGGCAACCGTTTATCGAGGTCAACTGTGCGGCATTGCCGGAGCAGTTGATCGAGGCAGAGTTGTTTGGTTCGGAAAAAGGCGCGTATACCGGCGCTCACCAAAAGCGTGCCGGGCTGGTCAGTCAGGCCGATGGCGGCACGCTGTTTCTCGATGAGATTGGCGAATTGCCGCTGGCGCTTCAAGCCAAGCTCCTGCATTTTCTTGAGAACGGCAGCTACCGAGCCGTGGGCGCCAGTGCCGCGAGTAGCGCGGATGTGCGGGTGGTGGCGGCGACCAATCGGGATCTGGCCGATGACGTGCAATCGGGACGCTTTCGTGAGGACCTGTTCTATCGCCTGAACGTGATCACACTGGATATTCCTTCACTGCGCGAGCGCGGTGAAGACGTGCTGTTGCTGGCCCAGCATTTCGCTCGGCGCCAGGCTGTGGAGGAAGGGGTCGAACCGATCCGCTTCCTGCCGGACAGCGCCCAGGCATTGGTCCGTCACCGCTGGCCGGGGAATGTGCGCGAGCTTAAAAACCTGGTAGAACGCTTGACCATACTGTCACCGGGGCAGGCGATCAGCGTGGCGATGTTGCCGCCAGCGTTGCAAGGCCTGCAGATCGAGCCACTGGTACTGGGCGAGCAGCTCGAGCTCGCCGAGCGTGATCTGGTCACCGATGCTCTGAGCCGCGCATCGGGCCATAAGGGCCTGGCAGCAAGCCTGTTGGGGATTTCCCGGCACGCGCTCAAGCGCCGTCTGCATCGCCTGGGACTGGATCGCTCGACCGAGCGGTAACCGCTCAACAATGCGCGCAGGTTGAGCGCCAAGCGCTCAATACAATCGTCGCAAATCTCAGTAGCCGYTGCCGAGGCAAGTGGCTRCGATCAATTTCAAGCGCGCTCACCCCGGGCGCCCAGGTATGCCTGGCAGACTGCATTTCCAGGCTGGCGGCCGCTTGCGTCCCGATCGYAGCCACTTGCCTCGGCAACGGCTACAAGCTTCTCAGCCTTTCTGGCACACCCTTTGCTCTATCCCTCTGGCTAACTAACAAGAGGCGTTGCCAACGCCCTAAAGGATACTTATGTCTCTGCCACGTCCATGGTTTTATTGCTCGCTCACAGTCTGCAGTCTTTTGCTGAGCGTTGTTGCCTCGGCTCAGGTCGGCCGCGTGGAGTTGGGCGCGGCCGCCTCTCAGGCGGACCTGACGATGGGCTGCCTGTACCCGATGACCGAGCGCGCAGCGATCTACGGCCAGGACAGCATCGCCGGGATCCAGATTGCCCTAGGCGAGTTGCAGGCTCAGCGCGAGGCCGGCCAGCAAGTGCCACGTCTGCGCGTGATCATCGATGACGATCAGTCCAAGGCTTCCTATGGCGTAGGCCTGGCGAAAAACTTCATCCACCAGGACGGTGTGCAAGTGCTGTGCGGTATGGTCTCGTCCGGCGTGGGGCTGGCGGTCAGTCAGTTGGCCAAGCGCGAGAAAGTACTGATGATCGGCACCGACCATGCGTCCTCGCGCATGACCCTGGAAAACGGCCACCCGTACTATTTCCGCGTCACCAATGACACTTGGACCTCGATGGCCGCCGGTGCCCGCTACCTGCAAGCCCTGCAACAACAAACCGGATGGAAACGCCTGGCGTTCATAGGCCCGGATTACGAATACGGCCACGTGTCCCGCGATGACTTGCACGAAGCCTTTGCCCAACTGGGTGTCAAGTTCGAGGACGTCACCGAACTCTGGCCACGCCTGTATGAGCCTGACTACTCCGCCTATATCGCCGCTCTGGAACAAGCTAAACCCGACATCATTGTCTCGGCCCTGTGGGGCGGTGACTTCCAGGCCTTCGTCAAGCAGGCAGCCAGCACCCGGTTGTTCGCCACCTCGCGCCTGGCCAACTTCGACACCGGTGGTAACTACGATTTCCTGGTGTCCTTGGGCGACCAGGCTCTGCCGGGGCTGATCCTCTCGGCACGGCACCATAACAACTGGCCGGATACGCCGCGCAATCGTTCCTTTGTCGAGCGCTTCCAGGCCATCAACGGTCGCTACCCGACCTACGCCGCCGAAGGTGCCTACACCGGTGTCATGGTGTTAGCCAAAGCCTATGAAAAAGCGCTGGGCAGCGTCGACTCCCAGGAGTTGATACGTGCCTTGGAAGGCTTGGAAATTGCCTTGCCAGAGGATCCGCCCGGGTTCGTCTCAAGGATCGATCCGCAAACCCATCAGATCCAGCAGACCCAGGCAATTGGCACTCCGGTGCTCAACAACGATTACCCGCCCGCCAAGGTGATGCTGGGTAATTGGGTGGTGTATTCCGCCCAGGAACTGCAGCAGAACAGCGCAACCATCAAGCGTCGAATGAACGCTGAAAGCCCTAACTCGAAAAAGAGTCGTCCCGAGAGTCCCTAGTCAATTCATCAATCGAAAGTGGAAGCACAGATGAACAATTATAAGAAAAACATACTGAAGCACCGTTTGACCCTCGCTATTACCGCTGGCGTTGCCCTGTCCATGGGCTCCTCGGCCATGGCTGCCGAGAACGGTAAGTTTCGTATCGGCGTGGTGACTTTCCTATCGGGCCCAGCAGCCGGGCCGTTCGGTGAGCCGTCCGCGAACGCCGCCAAAGTGCTGGTGGAAGGGCTAAACCAAGGCAAGCTCCCGGCGCCTTACAACACCATTGGTATCAACGGTGCCGAAATCGAGGTGGTGATCATCGACGAAGCGGGCGGCGCGGCTAAACAGGTCGAAGAGTTCCGT
>NZ_JBFUIC010000292.1:0-4856 GCF_056402075.1 Pseudomonas sp. P4_C3 | reverse complement strand
ATGGAGTGTCAGGCACGACGGCGTCAACTGACACACCATCGCGAGCAAGCTCGCTCCTACAGGGATCTTCATTGTTCGTTCCAATCGGTTTAACACCATGAATACATCAACTGCCAAAGCTCACATGGACATTGTCCAACCGCAGCGTAAAAGCCGCGTGACCAATCCCGGCTGGTTTCTGGTCAGCCCTTCGGTAGCGCTGCTGCTGTTGTGGATGATCGTGCCTCTGGGCATGACCCTCTACTTCTCGATGATCCGCTACAACCTGCTCAATCCGGGTGAAAACCAATTTGTCGGGCTGGAGAACTTCACTTATTTCCTGACGGACTCGGGCTTCCTGCCCGGCGCCAGCAACACGCTGTTGCTGGTGGGCAGCGTGCTGCTGATCAGTGTGGTGTTCGGCGTGCTGATCAGTGCGCTGCTGGAGGCCAGTGAGTTTTTCGGTCGCGGCATCGTGCGGGTGCTGCTGATCTCACCCTTCTTCATCATGCCCACCGTCGGCGCGCTGATCTGGAAGAACCTGATTTTCCATCCCGTGTCGGGGATTCTCGCCTACGTCTGGAAGCTGTTCGGCGCGCAACCGGTGGACTGGCTGGCGCACTACCCGCTGCTGTCGATCATCGTCATTGTCTCGTGGCAATGGCTGCCCTTCGCGATCCTGATCCTGATGACCGCCATGCAGTCCCTCGACCAGGAACAGAAAGAAGCCGCGCGCCTGGACGGTGCCGGGCCGATCGCGATCTTCTGGCACCTGACCTTGCCCCACCTGGCACGGCCGATTGCGGTGGTGGTGATGATCGAAACCATCTTCCTGCTCTCGGTGTTCGCCGAAATCTTCACCACCACCAACGGCGGCCCCGGCTACGCCTCGACCAACCTCGCCTACCTGATCTACAACCAGGCGCTGGTGCAGTTCGACGTTGGCATGGCCTCGGCGGGCGGCTTGATCGCCGTGGTCATCGCCAACATCGCCGCGATCATCCTGGTGCGGATGATCGGCAAAAACCTGACCGACAAAGCCTGAGGCCTGCCATGACTCTTCAACAATCCCGTCGCCTGCAAAGCCTGCTGCTCGGTACATTGGCCTGGGCCATCGCGATCCTGATTTTCTTCCCGATCTTCTGGATGGTACTGACCAGTTTCAAGACCGAAATCGATGCCTTCGCCACGCCGCCGCAGTTCATCTTCATGCCGACGCTTGCGAACTACCTGCACATCAACGAGCGTAGCGATTACTTCAGTTTTGCCTGGAACTCGGTGGTGATTTCCTTCAGCGCCACGGCCCTGTGCCTGCTGATCGCGGTGCCTGCGGCCTACTCCATGGCGTTCTACGAAACCCAGCGCACCCGAGGCACACTGCTATGGATGCTCTCGACCAAGATGCTGCCGCCGGTGGGCGTGCTGATGCCGATCTACCTGCTGGCCAAGAGTTTCGGCCTGCTCGATACGCGCATTGCACTGATCGTCATCTATACGCTGATCAACCTGCCGATCGTGGTCTGGATGATTTACACCTACTTCAAGGACATCCCCAAGGACATCCTCGAAGCCGCGCGCCTGGACGGCGCAACGCTGGCGCAGGAAATGCTCCGGGTGTTGCTGCCCATCGCCAAGGGCGGCCTGGCGTCCACGGTGCTGCTGTCGCTGATCCTGTGCTGGAACGAGGCCTTCTGGTCGCTGAACCTGACCTCGTCCAAAGCCGCACCGCTGACCGCGTTGATCGCCTCGTACTCGAGCCCCGAAGGGCTGTTCTGGGCCAAGTTGTCGGCCGTCTCGACCCTGGCCTGTGCGCCGATCCTGATCTTCGGCTGGATCAGCCAGAAACAACTGGTTCGCGGCCTGTCGTTCGGCGCCGTGAAATGAAGATCCCTGTAGGAGCGAGCTTGCTCGCGATGGACGTGAACGATAACGCGTGCAGACAGGAAGAACGCTCCGCCTACAAATTTATCGCGAGCAAGCTCGCTCCTACATAACAACAAACGGAGGCCCATCACCATGGCCAACCTGAAAATCAAGAATCTGCAAAAAGGCTTCGAAGGCTTTTCCATCATCAAGGGCATTGACCTGGAAGTGAACGACAAGGAATTCGTGGTCTTCGTCGGCCCGTCGGGTTGCGGCAAATCCACGTTGCTGCGGCTGATCGCCGGGCTGGAAGAGGTCAGTGGCGGCACCATCGAACTCGATGGCCGCGACATCACCGAAGTGAGCCCGGCCAAGCGCGACCTGGCGATGGTGTTCCAGACCTACGCACTGTACCCGCACATGAGCGTGCGCAAGAACATGTCGTTCGCCCTCGACCTGGCCGGCGTGGCGAAAGCCGAAGTGGAGAAGAAGGTTGGCGAAGCGGCGCGCATCCTCGAACTGGGGCCGATGCTGGAGCGCAAGCCCAAGCAACTGTCCGGCGGCCAGCGCCAGCGCGTGGCGATTGGCCGGGCCATCGTGCGCAACCCGAAAATCTTCCTGTTCGACGAACCGTTGTCCAACCTCGATGCCGCCCTGCGCGTGCAGATGCGCCTGGAACTGTTGCGCCTGCACAAAGAACTGCAAGCCACGATGATCTACGTGACTCACGATCAGGTCGAAGCGATGACCATGGCCGACAAAGTGGTCGTACTCAATGGCGGCAAGATCGAGCAAGTCGGCTCGCCGCTGGACCTCTATCACCAGCCGGCCAACCTGTTTGTCGCGGGGTTTCTGGGCACACCGAAAATGGGCTTTCTCAAAGGCAAGGTCACACGCACCGACAGCCAGGGTTGCGAGTTGCAACTGGACGCCGGAACCCGCATCAGCCTGCCCTTGAGCGGCAGGCATCTGAGCGTCGGGAGTGCGGTGACGCTGGGCATCCGCCCCGAGCATCTGGAACTTGCCAAACCCGGCGACTGCGCCTTGCAGGTCACCGCCGATGTCAGCGAACGCCTGGGCAGCGACACCTTCTGCCACGTTCTGACCTCGTCCGGCGAAGCCCTGACCATGCGTGTTCGCGGCGATCTGGCCAGCCGTTATGGCGAAAACCTGAGCCTGCACCTGGATGCGCAACACTGCCATTTATTCGATGCCGACGGCGTGGCACTGACCCGCCCGCTGCGCGTTGCTGCCTGATTTCAGAGAGCCTGCGATGAAACTGAACAAACAGAACCTCAACCGCCTCGCGCCTGAAGTGGTCCTGCCCGCCTACGCGTTGGGCGATACCCGCCAAGGCATCGCGCACATCGGCGTCGGCGGTTTCCATCGCGCCCACCAGGCGTTTTACACCGATGCACTGATGAACACCGGAGAGGCGCTGGACTGGGCCATTTGTGGTGTCGGCCTGCGCGCGGATGACCGCCGCGCCCGTGACGATCTCAAGGAGCAGGACTACCTGTTCACCCTGTTCGAACTTGGTGATAGCGACGACACCGAGGTGCGGGTGATCGGCGCCATCCGCGACATGCTGCTGGCCGAGGACGGCGCCCAGGCGTTGATCGACAAACTGGCCAGCCCCGAGATCCGCATCGTCTCGCTGACCATCACCGAAGGCGGTTACTGCATCGACGACAGCACCGACGAGTTCATGGCGCACTTGCCGCAGATCCTGCATGACCTGGCGCACCCGGATGCGCCGAAAACCGTGTTCGGTTTCCTCTGTGCCGCACTGGCCAAGCGTCGCGCCGCCGGCACGCCGGCCTTCACCCTGATGTCCTGCGATAACCTGCCGCACAACGGTGCCGTCACCCGTAAGGCGCTGCTAGCCTTCGCCGCCTTGCACGACGGCGAATTACGCGACTGGATCGACGCCAACGTCAGTTTCCCCAATGCCATGGTCGATCGCATCACGCCGATGACCAGCATCCAACACCGTTTGCAACTGGCCGACAAACATGGGCTGGACGATGCCTGGCCGGTGGTCTGCGAACCCTTTGTGCAATGGGTGCTGGAAGACAAGTTCGTCAACGGTCGCCCGGCCTGGGAAAAGGTTGGCGTGCAGTTCACCGACGACGYCACGCCCTACGAAGAAATGAAGATCAAGCTGCTCAACGGCAGTCATCTGGCGCTGACGTACCTGGGATTCCTCAAGGGTTACCGCTTCGTCCATGAGACCATGAACGACCCGCTGTTCGTGCGCTACATGCGCGCCTACATGGACCTGGATGTGACGCCGCAGCTGCCGGCGGTGCCGGGAATTGACCTGGCCGAGTACAAGAACACCCTGGTGACGCGCTTCTCCAACCAGGCGATTGCCGATCAGCTTGAACGGGTGTGTTCGGACGGCTCGTCGAAGTTTCCGAAATTCACCGTGCCGACCATCAACCGCTTGATCGCCGATGGCCGTGAGACCAGGCGAGCAGCGTTGGTGGTGGCGGCGTGGGCGCTGTACCTCAAGGGCGTGGATGAGCATGGCGAGACCTATTCGATCCCGGACCCACGCGCAGCGTTCTGCCAGACGCTGGTGGCCGATGATGTGTTGATTACCCAGCGATTGTTGGCGGTCGAGGAGATTTTTGGTACGGCCATTGCGCGCTCGCCGGAGTTTGTCGCGGCGTTTGAGTGGTGCTGCAACAGTTTGCGGGATTTTGGGGTGTCGCGGACGTTGGAACGGGTGCTGGCGTAGGCCCTGCGGTGAGTCTGCTGTCGCCTTCGCGGGCAAGCCCGCGATGGCGGCCTGACAGTCGGCAGAGATGCTGAATGCTCAACGATATCCACCTGACGATCCAAGGATTTTGCATGACAACCCAACAACTCTTCCTCGGCATCGACTGCGGCACCCAAGGCACCAAGGCCATCATCCTCGAAGCGATCAGCGGTGAAGTGCTCGGCCTGGGCGCCGCCAGCCACAGCCTGATCAGCGGCCCCAATGGCTGCCGCGAACAGGACACCCG
>NZ_JBFUIC010000291.1:0-4876 GCF_056402075.1 Pseudomonas sp. P4_C3 | reverse complement strand
GAATCACCTCGGCGACTTTGCGTTCGGCCTTGTTCAGCTCTTCAAGGCGATTCTGGATTTGCTCCAGTAAATTTCGCACGCGGTCCATATAAGTATCCTTGATTCACCGGCACCGATAAGCGCGCGGTTAATGCAAAAAGGGCCTTTGGTGAGGCCCATCACGGTGGCCTATCCTACTGATGGCTCCGACCGACCACCACTCGGAATCTGTATTTTGCGAAAATGTTGTGGTTATTACTACATTTTCCCTTGAGTGATGCCTTGAAAAAAGGTATTTGTAGCTTAACTTGATAAAAGAACAAACATCATGCTCTCGATTACGGTTGAACCGTGCACCTTTACCTTGTTCGGCGCCTTGGGCGATCTGGCCTTGCGCAAGCTGTTTCCTGCCCTTTATCAACTCGACGGCGCAGGCCTCTTGCACGAGGACACGCGCATCATCGCGCTGGCCCGTGAGGCTGGCAGCGAGCAGGAACACCTGACGTTCATCGCCTCCGAGCTACGCCGTTATGTCGGCGCCAAAGAGCTGGACGAAGCCGTAGTCGAGCGTTTTCTGGCGCGCCTGAGCTACCTGCACGTCGACTTCCTCAAGCCCGAGGATTATGTGACCCTGGCCGAAGTCGCCGGCACCGCACAGCGAGTCATTGCCTACTTTGCGACCCCGGCCGCCGTGTATGGCGCGATTTGCGAGAACCTGGCCAAGGTCGGTCTGGCAGAAAACACCCGCGTGGTGCTGGAAAAACCCATCGGTTCGGACCTGGAATCCTCGCGCAAGGTCAACGACGCGGTGGCGCAGTTCTTCCCGGAGAACCGCACCTACCGCATCGACCATTATCTGGGCAAGGAAACCGTCCAGAACCTGATCGCCCTGCGTTTCGCCAACAGCCTGTTCGAAACCCAGTGGAACCAGAATTACATTTCCCACGTGGAAATCACCGTGGCCGAGAAGGTCGGCATCGAAGGCCGCTGGGGTTACTTCGACAAGGCCGGCCAGCTGCGGGACATGATCCAGAATCACCTGCTGCAACTGCTCTGCCTGATCGCCATGGACCCGCCGGCCGACCTGTCCGCCGACAGCATTCGCGACGAGAAAGTCAAAGTGCTCAAGGCCCTGGCGCCGATCAGCCCGGAAGGCCTGACCACTCAAGTGGTGCGCGGCCAGTACATCGCCGGCTACAGCGAAGGCAAAGCGGTGCCGGGGTACTTGGAAGAACCCAATTCCAACACCCAGAGCGATACCGAAACCTTCGTCGCCCTGCGTGCCGACATCCGCAACTGGCGCTGGGCCGGCGTGCCGTTTTACCTGCGTACCGGCAAGCGCATGCCGCAGAAGCTGTCGCAGATCGTCATCCACTTCAAGGAACCGTCGCACTACATCTTCGCCCCCGAGCAGCGCCTGCAAATCAGCAACAAGCTGATTATCCGCCTGCAGCCGGACGAAGGCATTTCCTTGCGTGTCATGACCAAAGATCAAGGCCTGGACAAAGGCATGCAGCTGCGCAGCGGTCCGTTGCAGCTGAATTTTTCCGACACCTGGAGCAGCGCACGGATTCCCGATGCCTACGAGCGGTTGTTGCTGGAAGTAATGCGCGGCAATCAGAACCTGTTTGTCCGTAAAGATGAAATCGAAGCCGCGTGGAAGTGGTGTGACCAGTTGATCGCCGGGTGGAAAAAATCCGGTGATGCGCCCAAGCCGTACGCGGCCGGGTCCTGGGGGCCGATGAGCTCCATTGCTCTGATCACGCGGGACGGGAGGTCGTGGTATGGCGATATCTGATTTGAAACTGCCGCAGGGCGTCAGCGCCCATGCATACAAGAGCCCGGTGCTGCTGGCTGAAAGCCTGGCACTGAACGTGGCGAAACAACTGAGCGACGCGATCGAAGCCCAGGGCGCTGCGACCCTGGTGGTTTCCGGTGGCCGCAGCCCGGTGGCGTTTTTCCAGCACCTGGCCAAGCAGACGCTGGACTGGTCGAACGTGGTGGTCAGCCTGGCCGACGAGCGCTGGGTGCCGGTGGAACACGCCGACAGCAACGCCGGTCTGATCAAGCGTTACCTGCTGCAAGGCCCGGCGGCCAAGGCGCAATTCCTGAGCCTGTACAGCGCCAGCGCCAACCTGGAACAGGCGGCCGAGCAGGCCGACCGTTTGTTGTCCGAGTTGCCGGTGATCGACGTGCTGATCCTCGGCATGGGCGATGACGGCCACACCGCGTCGCTGTTCCCCAACAGCCCGAACCTTGCCGAGGCATTGCAGGCCGATGGCGTCCGTCGCTGCTGGCCGATGCTGGCGCCGACCGTGCCGCATCAGCGCCTGACCATGAGCCGGGCGCTGCTGGCCTCGGCCAAGCATAAGGTTCTATCGATTTCCGGTCAGTCCAAGCTGACCACCCTGAGTACCGCACTGGCCGGTGACGATGTCGCCGCACTGCCGATTCGCGCGTTTCTGCAACCCACGTTAGAGATTTACTGGTGCCCATGAGCCAAGGAACAGCCGCTATGACAAACCCATCCCCGACCGTTTCCATGGCGGACAAAGTTGCCCTGATCGACAGCATCTGCGCGAAAGCGCGGATTCTGCCGGTGATCACCATCGCCCGCGAGCAAGACGTTCTGCCGCTGGCCGACGCCCTGGCAGCCGGTGGCCTGACGGCCCTGGAAGTGACCTTGCGTTCGCAATTCGGCCTCAAGGCCATCCAGATTCTGCGCGAGCAGCGTCCGGAACTGGTGACCGGTGCCGGCACCGTGCTCGATCGCCACATGCTGGCGGCGGCGGAAGCGGCCGGCTCGCAATTCATCGTCACGCCGGGTATCACCCGCGACCTGCTGGAAGCCAGCGTCGCCAGCCCGATTCCACTGTTGCCGGGCATCAGCAATGCCTCGGGCATCATGGAAGGCTACGGTCTGGGGTATCGTCGCTTCAAGCTGTTCCCGGCCGAAGTCAGCGGCGGCGTTGCAGCCATCAAGGCTTTGGGCGGTCCGTTCGGCGAAGTGAAATTCTGCCCGACCGGCGGCGTGGGACCTGCCAATATCAAGAGCTACATGGCGTTGAAAAACGTCATGTGCGTGGGCGGTAGCTGGATGCTTGATCCGGAGTGGATCAAGAACGGCGACTGGGCCCGCATTCAGGAATGCACCGCCGAGGCCTTGGCGCTGCTGGACTGATCGCTTCACCCTACACCTCGTTGTGTGTTCTACGGCTTTACGGTGCGCTTGGTCGGTGCACCGTTTTTTTTTGCCCGCGAAAAATTGAGGCAATTAATACCTGTAGGAGCGAGCTCGCTCGCGATGGTCGTGAACGATAACGCGGGAACCCGATAGCCAGCGGTGCCTGGAAGTTTTTCGCGAGCGAGCTCGCTCCTRCAGGTCAGCACAATTGCGCCAGCGCCGTGGTCAGCCGCGTCATGTGCTCGGCGGTGGTGGTCAGCCCCGGGGTGATGCGGATGCACGGGCCGCACGCCGCGCCAGTGCGTACCACGGTGAACAGGTTGTAGTCCTTGAGCAGCCGCTCGACCATCGCCTGCTGATCGGTCTGTGCGATGAAACGCATGGACGTGATGCCGCAGTACAGTCGCGGGTCGTCCGGGGTCAGGACTTCGATGCCCGGTAGTTCGCGCACGGGGCGGACCCACAGGTTGCGCAGGTAGTTGAGCCGAGAACCCTTGGCCGCCGCGCCGCCCATGGCGTGATGCTCCTCGAGTACCAGCGGCAAGGTCAGCAACGCCGGAATGTTCGGTGTGCTGTACGGCATACGGGCACGAATGTCAGTGACCGGAAAATGCATCTCGCCCATGTCCGGGTCGATGTCGGCCAGGTGTTCGGGTGCAATGTAGATAAAGCCGAGCGTCAGCGGTGCACCGATCCACTTGTGCAGGTTGTAGCCGGCGAAGGCGATACCGAACTCGGCCAGGTCGAATTCGAACTGACCGAGGGCATGGGCACCGTCGAGGATGACGTCGATGCCGTGTTCCTTTGCCGCGGCTGCAATCGCCTGCACCGGCATCACCAGACCCGTGCGATGGGTGACGTGGGTCAGGGCCATCAGCTTCAGCCGTGGGTGCCGCGCGAAGGTTTCGCGGTAGGTATTGAGCAGGCTGTCGAAGGTTGCGGGGTGGGTGTGTTCGATCTCGATCACTTCAACACCGCGATTACGCGCCAGCCAGCGCATGGCGCCTTTGACCGTGTCGTATTCCAGATCGCAAACCAGTACCTGATCGCCGGGCTGGAGCCGGTTGTAGTTGCGGATCAGCGACTGCAAACCTTCCGACGCGTTGCGGGTCAGGGCGATGCTGTCGGCGGGTACGCCTATCAACCGGGCCAGTTGCGCGCGGATCTTCAGGCTGTCGCCCTGTTCGAAGCGCTGGCGCACATAGACCGAATTGCTGCGGTTGATCAGCTCGATGTTGCGCTGGTATTCCTCGACCACCGTGCGCGACATGCGTCCAAAGTAACCGTTCTCCAGGTTGAGCGGGCCGGGTTCGACATCGTAGCGGTCGGCAAAGGTTTGCCAGAAGGCTTCATCACGGGCGCGGCGGGTGTTGTCGGGCATGGGCTACTCGGTAGGTGTTCAGTGGCGCGGGGCCGGTTTGCCGTGTTTGGCGCGCAGCGGTTCGAGCAAGTCCGACAAACCGTTGTGATCGATTTCCTGCATCAGGGCCAGCAGGCCGCCCAACTCGCCATGGGGGAAACCCTCCCGGGCGAACCAGTTCAGGTAAGGGCCGGGCAGGTCGGCAATGATTCGGCCCTTGTACTTGCCGAAGGGCATTTCGCGGGTGATCAGCAGTTCGAGCTTTTCAGGATTCATCGATCGGTCGTCTTGATTTGGTCAGTCTGGAAAATACAGGCATTCCGACAAGCCCCCCTCGCCACAGAGGGTTAGCC
>NZ_JBFUIC010000290.1:0-4897 GCF_056402075.1 Pseudomonas sp. P4_C3 | reverse complement strand
CGCCGGCCCTGATCGGTCTGGCGATTGGCGCTTATGGCCTGACCCAGGCAGTGTTCCAGATTCCGTTCGGTTTCATTTCCGACCGCATCGGTCGCCGCCCGGTGATTTACCTGGGCCTGATCGTCTTTGCCCTCGGCAGTCTGCTGGCAGCCAATGCCGACTCGATCTGGGGCGTGATCGCCGGCCGAATCCTGCAGGGCGCCGGGGCGATTTCCGCGGCGGTCATGGCCTTGCTGTCGGACCTGACCCGCGAGCAGCACCGGACCAAGGCCATGGCCATGATCGGCATGACCATCGGCCTGTCGTTTGCGGTGGCCATGGTGGTCGGCCCGCTGCTGACCCGCGCCTTCGGGTTGTCCGGATTGTTCCTTGCCACCGGCGGTATGGCGCTATTCGGCATCGTGATCGTGATGTTCATGGTGCCGCGCTCCACTGGCCCGTTGCAGCACCGTGAGTCCGGTGTCGCGCGCCAGGCGCTGATCCCGACCCTCAAGCATCCGGACCTGCTGCGCCTGGACCTGGGCATTTTTGTGTTGCACGCGATGTTGATGTCCAGCTTCGTCGCCTTGCCACTGGCGCTGGTCGAGAAAGCCGGGCTGCCCAAAGAGCAGCACTGGTGGGTGTACCTGACCGCGCTGCTGATTTCTTTCTTCGCCATGATCCCGTTCATTATCTACGGCGAGAAGAAACGCAAAATGAAACGAGTTTTACTCGGCTCCGTCGTGACGCTGATGCTCACTGAGCTATTCTTCTGGCAGTTCGGCGACAGCTTGCGGGCTCTGGTGATCGGTACGGTGGTGTTCTTCACCGCGTTCAATCTGCTGGAAGCTTCGTTGCCATCGCTGATCAGCAAGGTTTCACCGGCCGGCGGCAAGGGCACTGCGATGGGGGTTTATTCCACCAGCCAGTTCCTCGGGTCGGCATTGGGCGGCATTCTTGGCGGCTGGCTGTTCCAGCATGGCGGTCTGTCGGTTGTGTTCCTCGGATGCGCCGGTCTGGCTGCCCTCTGGCTGGCCTTTGCTGTTACCATGCGCGAACCTCCCTACGTCACGAGCCTGCGCTTGCCGTTGTCGCCCGAGGCGATCCGCGAAGCGGGTCTGGTCGAGCGCCTGAAGGCGGTCGTAGGGGTAACAGATGCAGTCATCGTCGCAGAAGAGGCGGCGATTTACATCAAACTGGACACCGAACTATTGGATCGCACCACCCTTGAGTGCCTGGTGAACAACCCGGCCGGGGCAGCGTGCGTAGCCTAGGAGAACGTTATGGCCCGTGGGGTTAACAAAGTCATATTGGTCGGCACTTGCGGCCAGGATCCCGAAGTTCGCTACTTGCCTAACGGTAACGCCGTGACCAACCTGAGTCTGGCGACCAGCGAACAGTGGACCGACAAGCAAACCGGTCAGAAAGTCGAAAAGACCGAATGGCACCGTGTGTCGATGTTCGGCAAAGTTGCGGAAATCGCTGGCGAATACCTGCGTAAAGGTTCGCAGGTGTACATCGAAGGCAAGCTGCAGACCCGCGAGTGGGAAAAAGACGGTATCAAGCGTTACACCACCGAAATCGTGGTCGACATGCAAGGCACCATGCAACTGCTGGGCGGCCGTCCACAGGGCGACCAGCAAGGCCAGGGCGGCGGTAACAACTACCAGCAACCCGCTCCGCGCCAGCAGGCTCCGCGTCCACAGCAGTCGGCGCCGCAACAGTCGCGCCCGGCTCCACAGCAGGCTGCTCCTCAGCCGGCCCCGGATTTCGACAGCTTTGATGACGATATCCCGTTCTAAAACAGCTACAAGCGGCAAGCTGACAAAACAAAACCCGCACTTCGGTCTGAAGTGCGGGTTTTTTTATGGGCGGTGAAATTTATTTGAAGACTCAGGCCGCGAGGAACTCGTTGGTCGACACCACACTGGCATACGCAAACGCCAGGGCCGCCATGAACGCCGCATGAACCTGCGCCGCCGGAACCGCCACGCCATTGAATTCCAGGTCGCGGGTGGCGCAGGCGTCGTGGATCACTGTCACCTTATAGCCAAAGTCCGCCGCCGCACGGGTGATGGCGTCCACACACATGTGGCTCATGCTGCCCACGACCACCAGCTCCTTGATGTCTTGCTCATCGAGGATCGATTTCAGCCCGGTTTCGCGGAACGAGTTGACGAAGTGCTTGAGCACCAGCGGTTCGTCGGCACGGTTGAGCACTTTCGGGTGCAGCTTGGCGCCTTCGGAGTTCGGGGTGAAAAACGGTGCCTCTTCGGAGGTGAATTCGTGGCGGATGTGCACCACAGAATCACCGGCGTCGCGGAAGGTCTTGATCAGGCGTGCGGCGTTGTCGGCGGCGGCGTCGGCGCCGACCAGTGGCCATTTTCCTTGGGGGAAGTAGTCGTTCTGGATATCGACTACGATGAGCGCTTGCTTGGCCATGACTGTTTCCTCGAAGTGTGTGTTGGGTGTGGAATGAAGTATTGGCGCTGGCAGGCGGTCCGGGGATTGGCCGCACCGACAATAAGAGGGGGAAAACTGACAATGGATGCAGAAAGGGCAATCGCCGAGCTCGGTGTGTTGATCTATCCCGGCGCGCAGATGGCGGCGGTGCATGGCTTGACCGACCTGTTCGGGGTGGCCAACCGGATCGCCACCGAGCATCAGTCTGCGCAGTTGCCGCTGCTGCGGGTCAGCCATTGGCAGGTCGAGGGTGATCAGCCGCCAGTTCGGGTCTTCGACAGCCATCCCGGCCCGGAGCGCACCCTGGTGGCCGTGTTGATTCCGCCATCGATCGGCGGTTTTTCCGAAGGCCAGGCGCCACAGGGATTGATCCGCTGGTTGCGTGAGCAACATGCCAGCGGCGCGACACTGGGCGGTGTTTGCGTGGGCTCTATCCTGTTGGCTGAAAGCGGTCTGCTCGACGGTCGTAGCGCCACCACCCACTGGACCTCGGCCAAAGCCTTCGCCGAACGTTACCCGGCGATCAGGCTCAAGGCCGACACACCGATTGTCGATGATGGCGATCTGATTACCACCGCTGGGCTGATGGCCTGGTCCGAACTGGGTTTGCGGCTGGTCAACCGGTTGCTGGGACCGAGCATTGCCACCAATACCGCACGTTTTCTGGTGGTGGAGCACTGCGACAGCGCCAGCGAGTGCGGCAGTAATTTTGCGCCGATTCTCAGCCATGGCGATGCGGCGATCCTCAAGGTGCAACACTGGCTGCAAAGTACCGGGGCAACCGATGTGTCGCTGGCGGCGATGGCCGAAAAGGCAGGCCTGGAAGAGCGCACCTTCCTGCGACGCTTCCGCGCGGCCACCGGGCTCAAACCCACCGAATACTGCCAGCATCTGCGAGTCGGCAAGGCCCGGGAAATGCTTGAGTTCACCAACGGCACCATCGACCACATCGCCTGGACCGTCGGTTATCAGGACCCCGGGGCGTTTCGTGCGACATTCAAGAAAATCACCGGGCTGGTGCCGAGTGATTATCGGTCGAGGTTTGGTGTGACGCCGGGTGCTGCTGTGCGGTAGTCGCTGTACTGCCAATAACCTGTAGGAGCGGGCTTGCCCGCGAACGCGGTGTGTCAGGCTACATCAATGTTGATGGTGTTGGCCTGATCGTCGGAACGCCGCCCGGAGCAGGCTCGCTCCCACAGAGAGTCGTGCAAAATGCCGGAATATCAAAGGGCGTCGTGCAGAATAAAACAGGCCCCATGCCATCACTTTTTGCGCAACGGGCTGATTTAAAACCCCTTTTCCCGCACCGGGCCTTGGCCTGATCTCTGCACCCCTTCAGATACATTCATCAAGCGTCGATTGAAGGGGGATGCATGACCCCAACAAACCGCAGGAAACTGGTGGTCGCCCATTCGGTGCTCGCCGACGCGCCAGTGCACGAAGTTGAAACCAACCGTGCACTGGCCCGCTGGCTGGCGCAGATACTGGGGCTCAAGTACGGCGGCAGCTACGACCCGCAGTTGCATGACGGACGGGACCTCTACCTGTTGCCGACCCAGACCCTGGTGGGCGCTGCGGCTGCCCGGCAACTAGGGGTCAAGGGGCCGGAGGATTTTTGGGGCGGTTATGTCGACCACGACTTCATGTGCACCAAAGCCATCAGTCATGGATTGCTCAACCACCACGCCCATGCACCGCAAGGCTGGACACCATTGTTTTCCGAGCGGGTGCGCAGTGTCGTGCTCGACGGTCTCAGCGTGTTCTCGCTGGAGGATGCACGGCCAGCGGCGAAGCATCTGCTCTATACCGGCCCGATCCGCCTCAAGCCGATTCACGCCTGCGCCGGGCGGGGTCAGGAAGTGATCGACAGCCTCGACCGGTTCGACGAAATCCTCGCCCGGCCCGAAGCCAAAACGCTGTTCACGGAAGGTGTGGTGTTGGAGCAGGACCTGGATCAAGTGATCACCCACAGCGTCGGTCAGAGTTTCATCGGCGACAAGGTGCTGAGTTACTGCGGTGAACAATACTTGACCAAGGACGCAAGGGGCGAAGAGGTGTATGGCGGCTCGAACCTGTTGGTGGTGCAGGGCAGCTACGTCGATTTACTGAAGCTGGACCTGGCCGATGATGTGCGGGTGGCTATCAAGCAAGCGCAGGTGTTCGACAGCGCTGCGGATGAAGCCTATCCGCGTTTCTACGCGTCACGGCGCAACTACGACATCGCTCAGGGCATCGATAGCGACGGCAAACGGCGCAGTGGTGTGCTCGAACAGTCCTGGCGCATTGGCGGTGCCAGCAGTGCCGAGGTGGCGGCCTTGCAGCGTTTCGTCAACGATCCGGGGATGTGTGCGATTCGTGTGTCTTCGGTGGAAACCTACAGCGATCAGCCGCTGCCGGCGGACGCCATCGAGGTGTACCGCGGGCGGGCGCAGACCAGTGACTTTCTCCTCAAGTA
>NZ_JBFUIC010000289.1:0-4916 GCF_056402075.1 Pseudomonas sp. P4_C3 | reverse complement strand
CTACAAAGGCGGCGCATCGCACGATGCATCACCACGCCCCCACCTGCCTATCTATATGACCCATCACCGCCACCGATGTGCCTACGAACGCACTGACCAGGAATGGTCTCACTGAGCGGTCTATCAGAAGGTTTACTAACGAAATCGGTTCAACTTGTTCTCATACAAAGTCAGCCTGACAGATACGGCAGATTCTCCCTTGCAAACCTGAAGAACAGCACATTTTATCTGGCACGCTTTGCTAGCTTATTGAGAAGACCCGGCATAGCGATGTCCTGGTCGCCACGGCGATGTTCTGGTGATTTCCACGTTCGGCTTGATCTTTGTTTCAGCGACCTTGCAAGGTCGCGAGCCAGACCGCCCTCTGCTGCTTGCAGTGCCTGTTACCGCTCTAGGGAGCCAGTTGGATGACAATACAATCTTCGAATAGCTACAGCATTGATCCGCAAACGGCTCAGAAATTTTATATCAATGGCTGTTGGTCTTCCCCGGCAATCCCGGCAAGTTTGCCGGTGGTCAATCCGGCAACTGAAGAGGTCGTTGCGCAGGTCGCGCAAGGCTCCGCCGCGGATGTTGATCGGGCAGTAGCTGCTGCGCGCGCAGCGTTTCCTGGTTGGTCTGCTACCTGCGCAGAGTCACGCGCGCTTGTCCTTGGAAAGATCCATGAGCTCATCCTTGAGCGAAAAGAAGTGCTCGCGCAGGCCCTCTCTCTCGAAATGGGCGCTGCCATCGGTTCCGCCCGGGCAATGCAAGTGCCTCTCGCGGCCGAACACGTTCGGGTCGCCCGCGATCTGCTGTCCACTTATCGTTTCCAGACGGTTGAAGGTGGAACCGCGATTGAACGCGAACCCATAGGCGTCTGCGGTCTCATCACTCCGTGGAACTGGCCGCTTTATCAAATCACCGCGAAAGTCGCCCCTGCTATTGCTGCCGGATGCACTGTGGTCCTCAAACCAAGCGAACTGTCGCCTCTGAGCGCCCTTCTTTTTGCACAACTGGTCCATGACGCAGGCCTTCCACCAGGCGTCTTCAACCTCGTGAACGGAAGTGGATCCGAGGTCGGCGCAGCGATGGCTGCGCACCCTGATATCGATATGATTTCGATTACCGGCTCCAACCGCGCGGGCGCGCTGGTCGCACAGGCGGCCGCCCATACGGTGAAGCGGGTTACACAAGAACTTGGAGGAAAATCCCCGAACATTCTGCTTCCCGACGCCGACTTCGCCAAAGCCGTCCCACTGGGCGTGATGTCAGCGTTGCGCAACGTCGGACAATCGTGCAGCGCCCCGACACGAATGATCGTACCTAAGGACCGGCTGGCGGAGGTTGAATCGCTGGCAGCCGAAACCGCCAATGCGATCATCGTGGGTGATCCGCAATCGGAAGCTACGGTGCTCGGTCCCATTGCCAACGAGGCCCAGTTCAATCGTGTGCAAGCCATGATCGAAGCTGGTCTGAGTGAGGGCGCAAAACTCGTTTGCGGCGGACCAGGACGTGTACCGGGTTATGAGAAGGGCTTCTACACTCGACCGACAGTATTCTCCGACGTAGATGCCGCAATGCGGATCGCCCAAGAAGAAATTTTCGGGCCGGTGCTGTGCATCATTCCGTATGAGACGATCGATGAGGCGGTCCTTATCGCGAACGATACGGTATACGGCCTGGGCGCCCATGTTCAGTCTCAGAACCTTGATCTTGCACGTGCAGTTGCCTCTCGTATCCGCGCGGGGCAAGTGCATCTGAATTACCCCGCCTGGAATCCAATGGCTCCATTCGGTGGTTACAAACGTTCTGGTAATGGTCGTGAGTATGGTGTCTACGGCTTGGAGGAATACCTGGAAACCAAGGCAATCATTGGATTTGGCGGATCACTTGATAGTACTTCCCGCACGTAGAACTCATTCAAATGTTCGGTGCCGTCCAATTCGGCTAGCCGCCGATGCGGACGCCCATCGCGCAGACCGGTCGCGAACGCTTGTTGCGCCAGCAGAAAACACCGATCTCACACTCCTTGCGGTGGTTGCTGTTGGTCCCTGTCGGATTACTTGATCGCATGGCAGCCTACCGCCACGACGTAACCGCTCACCCGCTGCAAAAAAGTCCTCTTGTATTCGTTCTGCCCAGTGATGGGGTTGCGCCACAGGTAAGCAATTTCCCCTTTTTCATGGGCGCTCATTTGCTTGTGGATGTCCTCGCCAATAGGCTTGTCGTCGACTGAACGCAGTGACTTGAAGTCGGTGCCGATCAACCGGGACGAAAAGCCGTGAGCGACAAACCGTTGGGTTTTCAAGTCCACCACGAAGGCATAAAGATCCTCCTGGGTGAACCGCTTATCGTTATTTGAAGGTTTCACCGCCAGTCAGGACCCGATGAGTGACATGCGCATCGGAAGTTCGAGGTGAGGGTTGACTGAATGGCTTGTGAAACGCTTAAAACATTTCGAGAGGCTATTATCAAACGCAGTGAAAGTAGTTTTCGTGGAGGGATAAGGCTTGTCGCGCTGGGGTATGGACGGTCACTGTTTTTTGAATATCAGTGCGGCGGATTTTCATCATACTGACATGATTGGCAGTGTTCGGTGGCTGCCTGTGTCCCGACAAGAGCAATGACCCATGA
This sequence comes from Pseudomonas sp. P4_C3, assembly GCF_056402075.1. Lineage (NCBI taxonomy): Bacteria > Pseudomonadati > Pseudomonadota > Gammaproteobacteria > Pseudomonadales > Pseudomonadaceae > Pseudomonas > Pseudomonas sp. P4_C3. The sequence goes on along the minus strand of NZ_JBFUIC010000289.1, from coordinate 2,300 downwards.
ACGATCAAATCGAACTGTACGGCGCGAACACCGGCAACAGTCTGCGGGCCGCAATTGCCCTGGAAGAATCCGGCATCGCCTACACGGCACGCAGGCTCGACCTGTATGCGCAGGAACACCGTGGCCCGGCCTTCCTGGCGCTGAACCCGGCCGGGAAAGTCCCGACCCTGATCGACCACGGGACCACGCCGGCGCTGGTCATCAATCAGTCCAACGCCATCATCCAGTACGCCGATGCCAAGGCGCCGGGACGACTGGCGCCGGCGCAGGCCGGACCTGAGCGTATCCGGGTGATTGACCGCTATTTCTTTTTCGTGACCGATGTCATCGCCCCCAGCCATGCCGCGTTTTTTCTGCACCAGGCGGGGCAGGACAAGGCGGCGGCGATCATCGATCTGCGGGTGATCGAGCAACTCACCTACGCGGAAAGTTTTTTGACTGCCGGGTTCATGGCCGGAGCGCAGTTCTCCATGGCCGACATTTCGGCGTTCACCATCGCCACAGCGTTCCGTGATCGACTGGAATGGAAAGAGCTTCCGCAACTATCGCGCTGGTTCGACTCGGTCGAAGCCAGGCCGGCGGTACAACGCGGCCTGAATGCGTTCAAGGATGCCTGAGTGGTCGATGTGCTGACACTTATGTAGGAGCGAGCCCTGCTCGCGATGGACGTCAACGATAACGCGTGCTTACCGGTTAAACGCGCCGTACTTGAGTCTTTCGCGAGCAGGGCTCGCTCCTACAAAGTGCGGCATTCCAATAGATCAGTCGGTGTAGCCGAACTTCACCGAACGGCTTTCCTGCACCTGGCTTCGCGTAGCGAGGCAGTAATACAACGGACACGTCACCACCAGCCCCACCAGCCATGACAGGTCCGCGCCGTCCACCAGATTGGCGTACGGTCCGACATACAGCGACGTATTGGCGAATGGCAGCTGCACGATGATGCCGATGAAGTAGGCAATGATCGCGTGCAGATTGAAGCGACCGTAGATGCCGCCGTCAGCGCGGAAGATCGAAGCGATGTCATAGCGACGACGCTTGATCAGGTAAAAGTCGATCAGGTTGATCGAGGCCCACGGCACCAACACCAGCAACAGCGCGAGAATCAGGCCGATGAACTGCGAAATGAAGTTCGCCGAAGCGCCCAGCGCCACCACGCAGCAACCGGCCAGTACGATGCCCGACAACACCACGCGCACCTTGATGCTCGGCGTCCACTGGCTGGCGAAGGTCTGGATCGAAGTGATGATCGACAGCACCGCGCCATACAGATTCAAGGCGTTGTGGCTGATGATGTTGAGCAGGAACAGCACCATCAGGATCGGCCCCAGCCAACCGGTGGACTGCTTGACCGCCGCCATCGCCTCAGTGCCTTCCGGGGTTGCCAGTACCGCCACGGCGCCGAAAGTGAACGACAGGATCGTGCCCAGGGTCGCCCCCAGGTAAGTGGCGAAGAACGGACGGGTGATACCGATATCCGCCGGCAGGTAGCGCGAGTAGTCAGACACGTAGGGTGAGAAGCTGATCTGCCAGATGATGCCCAGCGACACCGTGGCCAGCCAGCCGGACAGGTTGAATCCGCCGCGGGTGAAGAAGTCCGCCGGCAGATCATGGGCGAAGATATAGAGAAAGCCAGCGAGCAACGCGCTACCCATCACCCAGGTGCCGATGCGGTTCAGGGTATGGATGAAGCGGTAGCCAATCACGCCGATGGCGGTGGCGCTGAGGGCACCGATGAGAATGCTGGCCGGCACCGGAACCGACGGCGCAATGCCGACAATCGATTTGCCTGCCAGCACGATGTTGGAAATGAAGAAACCGATGTAGATCAACGCCGCGAAGAACACGATCAGCAGAGCGCCGTAGCGGCCGAACTGGCCACGACTCTGCACCATCTGTGGAATGCCCATGCACGGCCCCTGGGCCGACGCCAGCGCAATCACCACGCCGCCGACCATGTGCCCGAGGGCAATCGCCAGCAGGCCCCAGAACAGGTTGAGGTGGAACACCTGGACCACCATCGCGCCGGTGACGATGGGCAGTGGCGCGATGTTGGTGCTGAACCACAAGGTGAAAAGATCGCGGGCCTTCCCGTGGCGCTCTGCGAGTGGAACGTAGTCGACCGTGTGGTTCTCGATCAACGGATCTTGCCGGGACATCTGGGACATGTGCATGAACTCGAGTTTGTCTGTTCTTATCTTTGTATGAAGCCAAACCGGGGGGACTCTCTGGCCGCCCCTCAGATGACGACCATATTATGGTATTCCAAACTTTAAACAAGACTGATCCGGTCTTTGAAC
>NZ_JBFUIC010000288.1:0-4973 GCF_056402075.1 Pseudomonas sp. P4_C3 | reverse complement strand
CGGCTTCGGCCGGGTTTTTTGTGCGCCACCCAAATCCCTTGTAGGAGTGAGCCTGCTCGCGATAGCAATCTGCCCGACACATCAATGTTGAAAGTGCCGACGCTATCGCGAGCAGGCTCACTCCTACAAGGGATTTGGGTGGCGCACAAAAAACCCGGCCGAAGCCGGGTTTTGCTTTAACCGATCACTGCATCCAGGGCGGAGGCGGTTCTTCGGTCTTGCCCGGCGGCGCATCGTCCGCCGCGCGTACGGCTTGCTTGCGCTCTTCATCCAGGCGCGCGGCCTCGATCTCGCGCATGATTCCGCCCACGTCGGCCAGCTCTTCCGTGTCGGCGAACTCGCCGGTCAGGACACTGGCCGGGTGCAAGGTGCCAGCTTCGTACAAGGCCCACATTTCCTTGGCGTACTTGGTCTTCTTCAACTCCGGCGCAAACCGCCCGAAGTAGGACGCCATGTTGCCCACATCGCGCTCCAGCATGCTGAACGCGTGGTTGTTGCCCGCCGCATCCACTGCTTGCGGCAGGTCGATGATCACCGGGCCGGTCGGCGTCAGCAGCACGTTGAACTCGGACAAGTCGCCGTGCACCAGACCGGTACACAGCATCAGCACGATCTGGGAAATCAGATACGCGTGATACTCGCGGGCCTGGTCCGGCTCCAGCACCACATCGTTCAGACGCGGCGCGGCATCGCCGTATTCGTCGGCCACCAGCTCCATCAGCAGTACGCCTTCGAGGAAGTCGTACGGCTTGGGCACCCGCACACCGGCATTGGCCAGGCGGAACAGCGCCGCCACTTCGGCGTTCTGCCAAGCGTCTTCGGTTTCCTTGCGGCCAAACTTCGAGCCCTTGGCCATCGCACGGGCCTGACGGCTGTTGCGCACCTTGCGGCCTTCCTGGTATTCGGCCGCCTGACGGAAACTGCGTTTATTCGCCTCCTTGTAGACCTTCGCGCAACGTAACTGGTTACCGCAGCGCACCACATAAACAGCTGCTTCTTTACCACTCATGAGTGGGCGCAGCACCTCGTCGACCAGACCGTCCTCGATCAGGGGTTCAATGCGTTTTGGAGTCTTCATCAGCTTTTATTGTGGGTCCTTTATTACCAAACACGCGAAAGTCATTCGTTATACGGCAATCCACCCACGGGGGGGAGGGGTTACCGACTTATGAGTATTGCACAAGCGCACAATGTGCCGATTTCATCAGGAAAAACCGACGACCGTCACGGCTCGCTCCAGATCATAGCCGAGCCTGCGTCACTTGTTGTGCAAGGGTATTGAGGGCAATAGCGACAGGAGCTGACATCACAACTCACACCTTCCGTAGGATTTTTCCCATCGGGCCTCAATTTCCTCCGACTACAGCCGAAGTCCTTAGTGACAAAGTGATTTGTCCGACAATCGCTCCCCCAATAATGGCGATGCCGCACTCAAGGACCCGGGTTGACCAAGAACGTTTACGCCTGCCAATAAACCGCGAGTCATCTGCACTGCGTGGGCCTATAAGAAAATCTGGAGCGCGGATGAACATCAAACAGAAGTTGACCTGGGCGTTTGCAATCATCGCCTGCCTGCCCGTGGTGCTGGTCGCCACCCTCGTTGTGCTGAACCTGCGCAGTGATGCCAGGGACGAATTCGTCGACGGCAGTGCCCGCGAGATTCGTCAGGTCAGCAACGCCATGCAATTGTTCTTTGACGGCATCAGCCAGAACGTCGATTACCTGGCCAAGCAGCCGCTGATCCGAAACTCCGACGACAGCCTCAAGACTTACATGGCCGCCAACGCCGAGAGCGTCCCTCAGGGCGAGGCGGACAAGAAAGTCTTCACCCTGCTCCAGGACTTGGGCAACAGCCACCCGGCCTACGCCTACGCCATCCTCGGCACGGCGGCGGGCGGCTACGTGTCGTGGCCGGATGATCCGAAGTTGAACAATTACGACCCGCGCCAGCGCCCCTGGTACAAGGCGGCCCAGGCCAAACCGGGCAAGCCGTTGCGCACCGAGGCCTATTACTGGGCCCAGGACGACGCGACCTACGTCAGCACCGTGCGCACCATCGACAACAAACTGGGCACCAACGGCGGTGTGGTCAGCATCGACGTGACGCTCAAGCAGCTCACCGAAATCGTCAAGCAGATCAAGCTCGGTGAAACCGGCTACCTGATGCTGCTGGAAAACACCGGCATGGTCCTGGTGGATCCGAAACAACCGGAACACAACTTCAAACCGCTGAACAGCCTTGGCGACGGCTACGCGCAACTGGCCAAGGCCGGCAAGGGCCTGGTGGAAGTGGAGTTGAACGGCGAACACTACATGGCCAACGTCTGGCCGTCGGAGCAACTGGGCTGGACCTTCATCGGCCTGATCAAGCAGGACGACGTGATGAGTTCCGCGACCCAGTTGACCTGGTTGATCGCCATCATCGCCGCCGTCCTGGCCGTCATCTTCGCCATCGTCGGCGCCAGTTTTGCCAGCCTCATCGTGCGCCCGATCCGCAGCGTGGCCAGCGGCCTGGAAGGCATCGCCCAGGGCGAAGGCGACCTGACCCAGAACCTGCAAATCCGTGGCAACGACGAAACCGCGCAACTGGCCAACTGGTTCAACCAGTTTCTGACGGCGATTCGCAACCTGATCCAGAACATCGGCGGTGCGGCGGGCAAGATCCTCGACACATCGAAGAGCTCGACCCAGGTCTCCAGCGACATGGCCGAAGCCGCCGGACGCCAGCGTGAGGCAGTGGACATGGTCTCCACGGCGTTCCACGAAATGGTCGCCACCGCCAACGAAGTCGCGCGTTCTTGCAGTCAGGCGGCGGAGTCTGCCGACAGTGGCCAGCGCCAGGCGCGCGAAGGTCAGCAGCAGATCGATGCGGCGGTGAACAGCGTTGATCGCCTGAGCCAGGAAATCGAACAGTCGGCCCAGTCGATGCAACAGCTCGAACGCGACAGCAACGACATCCAGTCGATCCTGGGGACCATCCGCTCGATCGCTGAACAGACCAACCTGCTGGCGCTGAACGCCGCGATCGAAGCGGCCCGTGCCGGTGAACAGGGGCGCGGCTTTGCCGTGGTGGCTGACGAAGTGCGGGCCCTGGCCAAGCGCACGGCCGACTCCACCGCAGAAATCGACGGGCTGCTGGGCAACCTGGCCAAACGCACCAGCCAGGTGACCCAGCAGATGCACGCCAGCCTGGAAGTGTCCCAGCAATCGGTGACGCGCATCGGCGAGGCGCGCAACAGCTTCGGGCAGATTCGTGAGTCGGTGGACGTGATCCGCGACATGAACACCCAGATCGCCACGGCGGCGGAACAACAGCATCAAGTGGCCGAAGACATCAACCGGCACATCAGCCAGATCCATGGCGATGCGCAGTTGGTGGCAGAACTGGCCAACTCGGCGCGCCTGGATTCCCAGAGCCTGGCCGGGTTGTCGAATGAGCTGGACGGGTTGGTGCGCAGGTTCCGTACCTGACCAGCTGGCACACCATCACCCCCTGTGGGAGCGGGCTTGCCCGCGATGGCGGTATATCAGTCAACATAGATGTTGAAGCTGATGGCCTCTTCGCGAGCAAGCTCGCTCCCACAGTTGTTCTGTGTTCAGCGTTCGATAATGGCGGTCACGCCCTGCCCGCCCGCAGCACAAATCGAAATCAGTCCCCGCCCCTTGCCCGCCACATCCAGCAACTTCGCCAGATTGGCGACGATGCGTCCGCCCGTAGCCGCAAACGGATGCCCCGCCGCCAGCGAACTGCCCTTGACGTTGAGCTTGCTGCGGTCGATCGAGCCCAGCGCCGCATCGAGACCAAGACGGGTTTTGCAATACTGCGGATCTTCCCAGGCCTTCAATGTGCACAGCACTTGCGCGGCGAAGGCTTCGTGGATTTCGTAGTAGTCGAAATCCTGCAAGGTCAGGCCATTGCGCGCTAGCAAACGTGGCACGGCGTAGACCGGCGCCATCAACAACCCTTCGGCACCGTTGACGAAATCCACCGCCGCCGCTTCGCCGTCGCGCCAGTAGGCAAGAATCGGTAACCCGCGTGCCTTGGCCCATTCCTCACTGCCCAGCAGCACCAGTGACGCGCCATCGGTCAGCGGCGTGGAGTTGCCTGCGGTCAGGGTGCCCTTGGCGCTTTTCTCATAGGCTGGTTTGAGCGCGGCGAGCTTTTCCAGCGTGGAGTCCGGGCGCAGGTTGTTATCGCGAGTGAGGCCCATAAATGGCGTCATCAGGTCGTTGTGCCAGCCCTCGGCGTAGGACGCGGCCAGTTTCTGATGGCTCTCGAGCGCCAATTGATCCTGTGCCTGGCGAGGGATGTTCCAGGTCTGGGCCATCAGCTCGCAATGCTGGCCCATGGACAACCCGGTGCGCGGCTCGCCATTGCGCGGGAATTCGGGGATCAGATGCTTGGGACGCAACTGCAGGAAGGTTTTCAGTTTGTCGCCGGTGGTTTTCGAGCGGTTGGCTTGCAGGAGGATTTTGCGCAGGCCCTCACTGACACTGATCGGCGCATCCGAGGTGGTGTCCACGCCACCGGCAATGCCGCAGTCGATCTGGCCCAGGGCAATCTTGTTCGCCACCAGCAACGCCGCTTCCAGCCCGGTGCCGCACGCCTGCTGGATGTCATAGGCCGGAGTGGCCGGCGACAGTCGCGAACCGAGTACGCACTCGCGTGTGAGGTTCATGTCCCGCGACAACTTGAGCACGGCCCCGGCGACCACTTCGCCGATGCGTTGGCCGTGCAGGTTGTAACGTTCGATCAGGCCTTCGAGGGCGGCGGTGAGCATCACCTGATTACTGGCCGTGGCGTAGGGGCCATTGGAGCGGGCGAAGGGAATCCGGTTACCGCCGATGATCGCGACGCGACGCAGTTGGGTCATGAAATGCTCCTGATGAAATAGCCAAAATTGAAACTACCCCCTGTAGGAGCTGCCGAAGGCTGCGATCTTTTGACTTGGCTTTTAAAAAATCAGATCAAA
>NZ_JBFUIC010000287.1:0-5017 GCF_056402075.1 Pseudomonas sp. P4_C3 | reverse complement strand
TGACTGACACACCGCTATCGCGAGCAAGCTCGCTCCCACAGGGTTATTCAGTGTTTTTACTGTTTGAGGCACTGCCCCGAACGGGCCTGGCACAAGGCAAACAACCAGCGGCGCAACCGCGAAAGTTTCAGTTCCATACCAGCAGCTCCGCAGGGGTGGGGTTGTAGGCGTTGCACGGGTTGTTCAGTTGCGGGCAGTTGGAGATCAGCACGATCACGTCCATCTCGGCCCGCAGGTCGACGTACTTGCCCGGTGCCGAGATGCCGTCTTCGAAGGTCAGGCCACCGTCGGCGGTGACCGGCACGTTCATGAAGAAGTTGATGTTCGGCCCGATGTCGCCCTTGCCCAGGCGGCCATCGTGAGCACAGGCGCGCAGGTAGTTGTCGCGGCAGCTGTGCATGTAGCGTTTTTCCAGGGCGTAGCGCACGGTGTTGCTCTCTTGCGCACAGGCGCCACCCAGGGTGTCGTGACGCCCGCAAGTGTCGGCAACGATGGTCAGCATCGGCTTGCCGAGGTTGGAATACAGCACGCTGCCGGTGCTCAGGTACACGCTGTTCTGCCGGCGCAGGGTGCGCTGCACGTCGTAGCGTTCCTTCGGGTTGGCAACGCTGTAGAACAGGGTGTCGACAGCCTGGTTACCCTCCAGGTCGAGAATGCGCAAAGTCTGGCCGGCCTTGACCTCCATCAGCCAGGGCTCTCCGGCGGGGATGGTGGCGCGGTAGACGGCCGTTTCAGGCGACTGTGGAGCGGTGGCGATTGCGAGTGACATGGCAGCGATCCTCAGGCGAACAAACGGTCGGTGTTGATGAATCCACGCTCGTTTTCCGGGCGCGAGGTGCGGCAGTGTTCGGCGACGCTGGCGTCGGCGTTCATCCAGCTGAGCTTCAAGGGCTTCGGTGCGTATTGCGGCGACGGATCCATCGGGTGCTGCAGGGCGGTGAGTACCACCAGGGTGTCCATCGGCGCGTACAACTCGATGTAGTCGCCAGCCTTGGAATTGCCTTCGACGAAGTGGAAACGCCCGGTGTCATCGACGTTCACGCGGCTGAACAGGTTGAGGGTCATCAGCAGCTCGGACAGGCCCAGCCCCCACTTGCCCAGTTCCACCAACAGGTTGTCGGTGCCATTGCGGAAGAAGCCGTTGCGCAATTCCTGATAGCGGCCGGCGCCGTACTTTTCTGTCACTTCTTCAGCGCAGAGCACGCCGCCCAGGCTGTCGCTCCAGCCGCAGGTGTCGGCGGTGATGGCGGCCAGCACGCGGCCCATGTCCGAGTACAGGTAGTGGCCGGCGGTGAGCTTGGCGGTGTGTTGGCATTTGAGGCTGTCGGGCAGGTTCAAGCGCTCGGTTTTTTCATTGGCGTTAAGCAACGTCAGGCTGACGTTGGCGCCGCCGCRCAGGTCGGTCAGGCGCAGCAGTTGGCCGCGCTTGAGCACGAAGGAACGATGGCTGCCGCCGGGGAGCATTTCCTCGGCGAAGGGCGGGAACAGTCGGGTCGAATCAGTCATGGGCAAAACCCTCTCAAGCGGTTCGAAGTGAGCCCGCCAGTTGCACTGGCAGGGCGTCGACGGCGGCACGGTGGGTGCGGCGGTCGCTGTTCAAAGGGATGTCGTAGGTGATGCGTGCGCCATAGCGGCCGGGTGCATGCGGGTCGAGACGGACCTTGTCGAACACCAGCAAGCGGGTGCCGAGGCTGAAGCCTTCGGACAGGTCATGGGTGACCATGAACACTGTCAGTCGGGTCTCGCGCCACAACTCCAGGAGCAAGGCGTGCATGTCTTTGCGGATGCCCGGGTCGAGGGCGCCGAAAGGTTCGTCGAGCAGCAACACCCGCGGCTTCATGATCAGCGCCTGGGCGATGGCCAGCCGTTGTTGCATGCCGCCGGAGAGCTGCGCCGGGTACTTGTCCAGCGAGTGGCCCAGGCCGACTTTGTGCAGCAGCACCGAAGCCTGTTCGCGGGCCTCTTTTTTCGCGCTGCCAAACAGGCGTCCAAGCAAACGCGAACGAGGCAGTTCAAGGCCGAGAGCGACGTTGTCCAGTACGCTCAGATGCGGGAACACCGAGTAGCGCTGGAATACCACGCCACGGCTGGCGTCCGGCTCTGCGGCCAAGGGCTGGCCGTCGAGCAGGATCTCGCCGCGACTGGCGCGTTCCTGGCCGAGCAGCAGGCGCAGGAAGGTCGATTTGCCGCAACCGGAGGCACCCACGAGGGTGCAGAACTCACCTTCGTTGACGTTCAGGTTCAGGCCTTCAAGCACCACTTGATCGGCGTATTGCTGCCAGACGTTTTTAACGGTGATGAAACTCATTTTGCGGCCCCTTCATACCAGGGAAAGGCACGGCGGGTGAGGTACTTGAGGCCCCAATCCATCAGCCAGGCGAGCAGGGTGATCCACACCACGTAGGGCAAAATCACGTCCATCGCCAGGTAGCGGCGCACCAGGAAAATCCGGTAGCCRAGGCCGTCGGTGGAGGCGATGGCTTCGGCGGCAATCAGGAACAGCCATGCCGAGCCGAGCATCAGTCGCAGCGAAATCAACAACCGTGGCAGCAGTTGCGGCAGCACCACCCGCAGCATCAGGGTCCAGGTAGACGCGCCGAGGGTCTGGGCCTTGATCAGCAGTTCCACGGGAATTTCCCGGGCGCGCTGTTCCAGGTCCCGGGCCAGCGCCGGAGTAATGCCGATCACGATCAGCATCACTTTCGACAACTCACCCAAACCGAAGACGATGAACAGGATTGGCAGGATCGCCAGCGGTGGCACCATCGACAGCACGGTCAGCAAGGGTGACAACGGCGCACCGAACAACGGCAGGGTACCGGCGGCGATGCCCAGGCACAGCCCGGCCAGGGCGCTGATGCCCAGGCCAATGGCCAGGCGTTGCAGGCTGGACGCCGTGTCTTGCCACAGCAGGTATTCGCCGGTGCGGGTGTCGGCCACGAACGCCAGGCGTTTCACCGCATCGGTCATCTGCACGGCGCTGGGCAGCAGCTTGTCGTTGGGGTTGTCCGCCAGTCGCTCGGCCGAGCCCGTGAAGTAGGCGAACAGCACCAGGGCGAACGGCAGGATCACCAACAGCAGGCGACTCGGGCGGTCCGGGTGATGGTTGATCAGACGCATGGCCGGTTCTCCTGATTACAGCTTGGCGTCGGCGGCCATCTGCACGTAACTCGGGTCGAAGCGCAGCTTGAGGTTGCCCTTGTCGCCGCTGGTCACGCCGTTGGCGAAGGCCATGCCGACCGCGCTGGTGTCTTTGGCGCCTTCACCGAGCAAGCCGTGCTGGAACGAGAACTCGGCGACCTTGCGCATGGTTTCCGGCAGTTGCTTGCTGGTGCTGAACGCCAGGGCTTCCTTGGGCGTGGCGAACAGCCTGGTGGTGTCCAGTTGTGCCTGGAAACCCGCCAGGTCAGTGCCCGAGGCTTTGGCCATATGTTCCAGCGCGGCTTTGCTGGCGGCGTTTTTCGCGCTCATCAACTCGACCACTTCGAACCAGGCGCCAGTCAATGCCTTGCCCAGGGCCGGGTTGTCTTTGAGGGTGGCGCTGTTGAGCACCATCATGTCCATGATTTCGCCGGGGATCTGGCTGGAGTTGAACACCTCGGTCACGGCAGGCTTGGCCTTGATGTCCGAGAGCATCGGGTTCCAGGTGGTAACGGCGTTGACCTGATCGGTGTTGAAGGCGGCCGAGATATCGGCGTCGGAGGTGTTGACCACTTTCAGGTCTTTCTCGGTGAGGTCCACCGAATCCAGAGCCCGGGCCAGCAGGTAATGGGACACCGACAGCTCCACCAGGTTGACGTCCATGCCCTTGAGGTCGGCGACTTTTTTGCCTTCGCCCTTGAGCACGATGCCGTCGTTGCCGTTGGAGAAATCGCTGACGATCAGCGCAGTGCTGTCGACGCCGCCGGCGGCCGGAATGGTCAGCGCGTCCATGTTGGTCATGGTGCAGCCGTCGAATTGGCCGGCGGTGTACTGGTTGATGGATTCGACGTAGTCATTGAGTTGCACCACGTCGATCTTGATGCCGTACTTTTTCGCCCATTTATCGACGATGCCCTGGCTGCCGGCATATTCCCACGGCATCCAGCCGGCGTAGATCGTCCAGCACACGCTGAAGTGATCTTTCTGGGCGGCCTGGGACGAGAAGCTCACGAGGGCTGCGAACGCAGCGGCGAGCAGGGCGGGTAAACGAAGTTGGGACATGGTGGTTCTCCAGTTGATCAGGGACGGACAGGAAGGCAGCGGCACCGCGAACGGTGGCTTGTCTCCCGGGCTTTTGTCCCGCCGTGTAACCTCAACTGGAGGTCGCCAACTCTCGGACCAGTCACTCGCGATTGCGAGCCGGAACCCTAGTCAGCCATTGCAAATTGTGGTGCCGCGAACCTGTGGTGACGCCTGCACATTTTTTTGGAACAAGTGCGCTAAAGCGAGAGACGTGCCAAGTTGCTCCGAGCGCTCTAGCGTGGGGGACGGGGTGGTCGGCGGTTTTGATCGGGAGGGCAGGCTGCCTTGTGATGGTGCGCAGGTGCACCGCATTGGAACGTATCCGCCGCTGATCAGAAGGTGGATGCGGCGTTGCACTTGGCAGAGATTTACCAGTCAAAAAAGGTGTCAGCCGGTCTGTGCCGACTGCTGTCACGGGTCTTCACGGAGGCCGTCATGTTGCGTCGATTGTTGTTTGGTGCAGTGCTCGGTTTTGGATTGTCTGGCTGCTACTACTACGACGGTCCTGCCGACGACTACGCGGCACCTTATTACTATCCCGGTTACTACTCGCCTTATTACCACGGCGGCTATTACAGCCCACGTTACTACGGTGGTTATCGCTCCTATTACTATGGTGGTCACGGCTATCACGGCGGTGGATATCATGGCGGTGGATTTCACGGTGGCCACCGTTAATCATGGCGTGAATGGATGAAAAACCTTTCATCGGCCAGATGTTTCTACTTGTTTCAGGAGCGCACCAGGTTCCGAATTCGATGTCTGATATTTCGACAGTCACCGAACATTTGAC
>NZ_JBFUIC010000286.1:0-5148 GCF_056402075.1 Pseudomonas sp. P4_C3 | reverse complement strand
CTTGCAGGTCGGGCAGACCCAGCTCGCTCTTGAGCTTGTCGGCGACTTTCAGGCACAGGTCGATGGCGTAACCGCTGGCCTTGTCGCCTTCCTGCTTGCTGAAAGGCGCCAGGTCAGGCAAGTAGCCCAAGGTCAAGGTGTGGCTGCTGCGYACGCGTTCAAGGGTATTGGCGCCGGCCACTAGCGGCAGCGTCGAGAGTGCGAAGGCAAGCAGCAGTCTGGTGGTTGTGGCAAATGGTACGTTCATGTCCGGTTTCCCCGTATGCAGATGTCTGTGCAGTCCTGTTGGCCACGCCTAAGGGTTTGCGGCCCTGGCCTGGTTGGCCGCTGGCGCGTCGGTGAAGCGCTTGGCGAGGAATCCATAGAGCAGGTAGCCGAAAGCGAGCACCAGGGTGCCGCCCATCACTGCGTCCTTGCCGCAGGCATACAAGGCGTACAAGGCGTACGTTATTGCAATCAACAGGACCACCACGTTACGCGAGTGTATGGCCGACGAGACCCCGGCCTTGTGCATGATCACCAGCAGGCCGGTCATCGCAGTTATATAAGGGATCAGGTTGGTGACCGCTGCCAGGCTGACCAGCTTGCTGAACTGTGCGGCGGCGTCGGGCGAGATGGTCGACAGGGCCATGAGGGTCTGTAGCACACCGCAGACAATCATGCCGACAACGGGGGCATTCATCGAGTTGACCTTGCTGAACAGCTTGAGGAACAGGTTCTGGTCAGCCGTCATCTTGGCGGTTTGCGCCAGGGTAAATTGCCAACCCAGCAGCGAGCCGACACAGGCCATGACCGCCAGGGCCATGACGATATTGCCCACCATCGGGCTGAACATCGTGGCATAGACCAGCGCGAAGGGTGCGGAGGACTTGGCCAGTTCAGCGTTGGGAATGATGCCCTGGATGACGGTGGTCGACAGCACATAGACCACGGCGGCACCCAGGGTGCCGAACAGGCAGGCCAACGGCACGTTGCGCTTGGGGTCTTCCACGGCATCGGTGGCCTGGGCCGCCGATTCCATGCCGAGGAAGGCCCACAGGGTCAGGGGGATCGCCTTGCTGATGGCTTCGGAGATCGCCAGGCTGTTGGGGTTCCAGGCGGCGGCCAGCACATCGGGCTTGAACCAGAACCAGCCGATGATGCTCAGGCCGGCTACCGGAATGATCACGCCCCATACCGTGAACGCGCCGATCTTGCCGGTGATGCCCGGTCCACCGAAGTTGGCGAAAGTGGTCAGCCAGATCAGTGCGATCGTGCCGACGCACAGGGGAATCGCACCCGTGCCCAGCCAGGGCACGAAGGCCGTCATGTAGCCCACCGCCGAAATGGCCACGGCCACGTTGGCGATGGCCAGTGACAGGAAGTACAGGTACGAACAGAGGAAAAAACCCGACTTTGAATGGGCTTCTTCGGTGTAGGCGGACAAGCCGCCAGAGCGTGAGCAGAAGACGCCACACTGGGCAAAGCAGTAGGCGATGGCCATCGAACCAATCGCCGTGAAAATCCACGACAACAAAGAGACGGCACCCAGTTGAGCCATGTTGGTGGGCAACATGATGATGCCCGAGCCCATCATGTTGACCGTCACCAGCGTCGTGAGCCCCATCAGGCCCATTTTCTTGCTTGAATCAGCCATCGCAAACTCCTTGCCTTGTTCAGAGAGTTAACCCCTGGGCCCGCCGACTTGACACCTGCCATCGAGTACGAGGGTGATCCTTACTGCTTGATCACATAGCCATACGCCCGCGTGCGACCGCCTTCCTGCTTCAGATAAACGCCTTGAAGTTCCGGCGTGAAGCCGGGCAAGCGGTTGATGCCCTCCTCCAGCGCCAGGAAGTACTTGAGCACGGCGCCACCCCAGATCTCCCCGGGTACAACGCACAAGACGCCCGGCGGGTAAGGCAACGCGCCCTCGGCCGCAATGCGACCATCGGCATCCGCCAAGGGCACCAGTTCGACGTTGCCGCGGATGTACTCGATTTGCGCTTGCTGCGGGTTCATGGCCTTTTTCGGGAAGTGCTCCTTGCGGAACATGTCCTTCTGCAATTGCTGCACGTTGTGGCTGCGATACAGGTCGTGCATTTCCTGGCAGAGCTGGCGGATGGTGTAGTCGCGGTAGCGTTCCTGGTGCTGAGCGTAGATGGCCGGCAGCACCCGGCTCATCGGCGCGTCATCGCTGATGAAGCGTTCGAAGCGGGCGATCTGTGCCGCCAGGTGGCTCATCTTCGCCCAGTCTTCGGCCGGTGTGAGCAGGAACAGGATCGAGTTCAGGTCGCACTTTTCCGGGACGATGCCGTTCTCGCGCAGGAAGTTGGCCAGGATGCCGGCGTGAATGCCGAAGTCGGTGTAGCTGCCGTCCACCGGGTCGATGCCCGGCGTGGTGAACAGTAACTTGCACGGGTCGATGAAGTACTGCTTCTCGGCGTAGCCGGCAAAAGCGTGCCAGCGGTCCTTGGGATGGAACTCGAAGAAGCGGATGTCGCTGGCGATTTCTTCCGTTGGATAGTCCTCCCACGCACGCCCTTCAATGGTGTACGGCACGAACGGGCGGACCATGGTGCAGGCTTCGAGGATCAACTTGCGCGCATTGATGCCGAACTTCACGCAGTCATCCCACAGGCGCAGGCCACTTCGGCCTGAGTGGATGCGGGCGTTGACATCCAGCGAGGCGAACAGCGGGTAGAACGGACTCGTTGAAGCCTGGGCCATGAAGGCGTTATTCAGCCGTGCGTGATTGCAGTAGCGTGGCTGGCCCTTGATGTGCCGGTCTTTCTTGTGGATTTGCGAGGCCTGGGAGAAACCGGCCTGTTGCTTGTGTACCGATTGGGTGACGAAGATGCCCGGGGCGTTCTCGTCCAGATCGAGCAACATGGGCGAGCAGTCCTTCATCATCGCAATGAACTGTTCGTAACCGACCCACGCCGAGTCGAACAGGATGTAGTCACACAGCTTGCCGATGCGGTCGACCACTTGCCGGGCGTTGTAAATGGTACCGTCATAGGTGCCCAGTTGAATGATCGCCAGGCGAAACGGCCGTGGCAGTTGCGCCTTGTCCGGGGCGACTTCGGCGATCAGCTGGCGCAGGTAGTCTTCTTCGAAACAGTGGGCGTCGATGCCGCCAATGAAGCCGTAGGGATTGCGCGCGGTTTCCAGATAGACCGGTGTCGCACCGGCCTGCAACAACGCGCCCTGGTGGTTGGACTTGTGATTGTTGCGGTCGAACAGCACCAGGTCGCCGGGGGTCAACAGGGCGTTGGTCACCACCTTGTTCGATGCCGAGGTGCCGTTGAGCACGAAGTAGGTCTTGTCGGCGTTGAACACCTTGGCCGCATGTTTTTGCGCCAGCAGCGCCGGGCCTTCGTGGATCAGCAGATCGCCGAGCCTGACGTCGGCGTTGCACATGTCGGCGCGAAACAGCGTCTCGCCGAAGAAGTCGAAAAACTGCCGACCCGCCGGGTGCTTGCGAAAGAACTGGCCGCCCTGGTGACCGGGGCAGGCAAAAGTCGCGTTGGCCGATTCGGTGTAGTGCTTGAGCGCATCGAAGAACGGTGGCAGCAGGCTTTCTTCATAGGCCTTGGCGGCGGTCTCCAGTTGATTGCCGTAGTACTCGGCATTATTGCTGGACAGGTCGAACACGCCATTGACCTGCAAAATCACATCCTGCAGTTGTTTGTAGACCTCCAGGGAACGATTGCTGCGGCCCTGAGAGGCCACCAGGAAGATGGGGATGTCGAAGCCGGTACGCTTGATGGCATCCAGCGCCCCTGCTGCCAAATCATCTTTCGAGAGTACGGCGACAGCGACATCGGTAAAGTCAGTCTGGTCGAGCCGGACGATTTCACGGGAATTACGAAAGCAAACTCGTACCGCATCGCTGGCAGCGATTTTCAAGGCGTTCATAACCAGAATCTCTCGGTCTGTTTGACGTTGAAGTTCCTGGGACGACCGACTTCAGAGGCATCATGTCCCGGGGTCAGGAGCGATTGCCCTATTGGGTATAGTTCATTTTTACTATTTGTTATTTCTTGCTGAATTTATTTCCTTGACCTTGTTTTTGCGTGGTTCATGACAATGAAACACCCCAACGGTTGCATCCAACCGTTGGGGTGCTGCTCATCCAGCCATCAGGTGCGCCCTGCGGAACCTGTGACGGGCAGGTTCCCGAGCAATTTGAGCCCGGTGCTCTTCACGAAAGTGTCGTAGTCCATCGGCTTCTCGATTCGGGTCTCAGCGTTAGGCAGTACGTAGGCCCAGGCACGTTTGGACGATGCGTCATAGACCAACTTGAACAGGCGCGTCGGCACCCACACCTGGTTGTCGCCAATGGTGGAGTGGCCAGAGTCAAACAGCGGGCCGGTAAAGACAAACACGTTGCCATCGGCGCGCTTGGCAAACTTGCGGACATCTGACTCGACCTTGCTCCAGATCTTGCGGTTGTTGGTCGGGTCCTGCGGCACCATGTTCGACAGCGCAAAGGATTGGGCCATTGCATTGGGGTTCGGTGCATCGGCTGCCGGGGATTGGTGACCACGGTCCACGGCCGGATGCTGGCTGCGGTAGTCGCTCAACTCCGCGCGCCCACTCTTGGGAATGCGTGGGTCCGGATAGAACTGGTTGGTGCGCTCCTCCCCTTTGGCATCCTGCAACTGGGCAGCGTTCAGGCGTTCGACCACAACCAGCGGGGTCTTGCTGGTTTGCGAGTACAGCACCGCGAAGTTGTCGGAACACAAAGCCAGGGGCTTCATGGTTGCAGGCACAGTGGCCGTGTTGATCGGTTTCGCTGCCGGGAACAAATCTGCGCAGCCGTCGAACGATGCCTGTTTCTGTTTGCTTGAATAGAGATCCAGGGCCGCGCTATGGCTGATCGAACCCGAGCGGGACGTTTGTTCATGATGCGCGGTGGGCGGCTTGAGGAAGTCCAGCAGACTGCGGGCTTGCGCCCCGGTCGAGAGCAAAACAAGGGCCGACAGCCCAACTGCAATTTTGCGTAGGTACATGGGTTAAATCTTCGAATGGGGTTGAGGGGTTAAACGTAGGGCGAGTCCCGACTCACGGAACCAGATGCAGGCGGTTGCTGATTATGTGGCGGCGAGCATGCTTTCACTGTCCTTGATCAAATTACCGATGCGGGGCCGGTCGGTTCCGGGC
>NZ_JBFUIC010000285.1:0-5217 GCF_056402075.1 Pseudomonas sp. P4_C3 | reverse complement strand
GGTGGGAGCGCCATTGCCGTGCCTATATTTCAGTTTTTCTAAAGAATAACCCTATAAAAAGTTTAGCTTGTTTGCCCTCTTTGTCGCCAGCACCATTGCCCTGCGTTACCGCATTCCTCCTCTAAGCCACTAAAACAACAAGAGAAATGTCATGAGACAAGTAGCCGCAATTTTTCTGGGTTTGGGTATGGCCAGCAGCTTGGCCGTTGCAGCTGATCTGAGCAGCACGAAACCTTCGTTCGCTCAGGGCGACACATTAAAAGTCTGTACGGCCGGCGAGTTTCCACCGATGGAGTTCTACGCCAAGCCCGGCGACACCCAGATGGTTGGTTTTGAGGTGGATGTCATGGCTGCGCTGGCCAAACACTGGGGCGTAAAACTCCAGTTGGTTGTGGGCGATTTCAAAGGTCTGTTGCCGTCTCTCGACTCAGAACGTTGTGATGTCGTTGCCAGCGGCATGACCCTTACCAGCGAACGTTTGAAGCGCTACGACGGTGTTGGCTATTTCAAATCGTCCAAGGTCATGGTGACGTCGGCACGGGATGAGCAAACCCGCAAACCGGAAGATCTGAGCGGCAAGGTGATCGCTATCGAGGCGGGCACCACCTACGAGGACACGGTAAAGGCTCTCAACAAACAGCTGGTAGAAAACGGTCGCAAGCCCATCAGCATGCAGACGTACCCGTCGGCTTCGGCGGTCATCCAGCAGGTTCTCGTAGGGCGAGCAACCGCGACGATCACCCAGGATACAACGGCGGCTTATCGCAGTACCCAGGTACCTGGGCAACTACAGATTACCTACACCTATCCAGACGCTGACCTGTTTGGACTTTACCTGCGCAAGAACACTGCCGATTTGCAACAACTCAACAATGCGCTGGGTGCCTTGCAGCAAAGTGGTGAACTGAAAACGCTGCTCGCCAAGTGGAATCTGCCAACCCAGTCGACAGACGTCCAATTGGCTCAGCAGTAAGGGTGAGCGTCATGGTGTTTGATTCTTCGTTATTCCTGGACGCCGTATTCGGCTGGCCGCTGGCTAAAGGGGCGCTGCTGACCCTTGTGTTGTCGGTTGGCGTGATGGCGTTGTCCATGGGTGTTTCGCTGTTCACCGGCTCCTGTGCAACTTCGTCGCGGCGCGGCGTGCGCTGGTCGATGGCCAGTTATGTGTGGTTGTTCCGTGGTGCTCCGGCGTTGCTGGTCTTGCTGTTTATCTGGAATGGGCTACCGCAACTGTTCCCCAGTTTTCGTGGTGGCTGGTTCACGCCTTTTCTGGCGGCATTCATTGCTCTGACGCTGATACAGATCGCCTATCTGACCGAGATATTTCGCAGTGCATTTGCTGCGGTGAGCAGCGGCCAGCGCGAAGGCGCAGCGGCATTGGGCCTGCATCGATCACAAGTGTTCATGTTGGTGGTGTTGCCGCAAGCCTTACGTATTGCGCTACCTGCTTTGGTTAACGAGTTCATCTCGCTGCTCAAGGCGACTTCCCTGGCGACCATCATCTCTTTGAATGAATTGATGACCACCACCCAGTTTGCAATTGCCACGAGTTTTCAGTTCCTGGAGTGGTACAGCGCTGCGTTGGTTTACTACATGTTGCTGGTCTCGGTATTGACGGGCTTGCAGATGCGCGTCGAGCGCGTTCTTTCCAATGGCTACCGCTAAGGGCGGTTTTCCGGGCAAAACAGGAGACACCATGAAACTGTCCATTGATACGCCAGTCGCGCTTGCCAAGACTCAGCCAACTGCGGTGGAAATTCGGGGGCTTGGCAAATGGTACGGGACGTTCCAAGTACTGAAAAATGTTGATCTGGATGTCCAGCAGGGCGAACGGGTGGTCATTTGCGGGCCCTCCGGTTCTGGCAAGTCCAGCCTGATTCGCTGCATCAATCGCCTGGAGGAACACCAGGAAGGACGCATCGTCGTCGACGGCGTGGAACTTACCGGTCAGCTCAAACGCATCGACCGGGTGAGTAGTGAAGTGGGTATGGTGTTTCAGCATTTCAATCTATTTCCTCACCTCACTATTCTTGAAAACTGCACCCTGGCTCCACGTTGGGTACGCAAAATGCCTCGTCGAGAAGCAGAGGAACTGGCCATGCATTACCTGGAGCGGGTACGCATCCCGGACAAAGCCCACTGCTATCCCGCCAAACTGTCGGGAGGCCAACAGCAGCGAGTTGCCATTGCACGAGCCTTGTGCATGAACCCCCGAGTGATGCTGTTCGATGAACCAACCTCAGCGCTGGACCCGGAGATGATCAAAGAGGTGCTCGACACCATGGTTCAACTGGCGGAAGAGGGGATGACCATGGTGTGTGTTACCCACGAAATGGGCTTTGCTCGCAAGGTGGCTGACAAAGTTGTCTTCATGGATGCAGGTCAAATCGTCGAGTGTGGTTCGCCTGATCAAATATTTACCCAGCCGAGCCACGAACGAACCCAGCGCTTTCTTGGCCAGCTTCTGCATTGAGGTGCTCCATGAGGGATGAATGGTACGAAAGGCAGGACCTGGGCGATGGCATCACGTGCTTGAGCGAGCCTTATGTGCACCGCTACTTTGCCGCCAACCTCTTTCACGTGCGAGGGCGCGATGCCGATCTGGTGATTGATTTCGGCATGGGGTTGGTTCCGTTACGACCAGCCCTGGCTCTAGAAGAAGGTAAGCGGCTTATTGCGGTGGCGACCCATATTCATGCCGACCATGTCGGCGGTTTCCATGAGTTCGAAACACGACTCGGGCACCCAGCTGAGGCGGAAGATTTTGCCCGCATGGTTGATCAGGACACCTTGGCTCATGTGTTTCGCAGCTTGCCGGGCGCAGTGACGCAATCACCTTGCCTGAACTGGTCGCCGGAGCACTACTGCATCAGGCCGGCTCCATTGACCCAGACCGTAGAGGAGGGAGATATCATCGATCTGGGAGACAAACAGCTACGGGTACTTCATTTACCCGGTCACTCTCATGGCTCCATCGGCCTACTCGACGAATCTGCAGGTGTGCTTTTCAGTGGTGATGTCATCTACATCGGTGGATTGGTCGATAACCTGCCCTGCTCGAACCAGGCTCTTTACCGTCAGACGATGCAACGCTTGATCGATCTGGAGGTGCAGTGCATTCACGGAGGACATGGCGCAGTCATGTCCTCCGAGCAGATGAAGGCTATTGCGAGGCAATATCTTCACGGCACATCAGCCAAGGCAACGATCTGATCGGGCGGGTTATCGAATAGAGTGTTATATCCGTCTGGAGCATCGTTTCACCGTAAACGATTGCCCACTTTTGGCCATTGCTGCCGTTCATGAAGGGCAGCTTCTGGCCGATTGTCGCCTGTTGCGATGGGCTGAAACCGACCCATAACTGCCTGTCGCAGTAGCCAGAAATTGACCGCCCGGATCTATACCCAGGTGCAGACGGATTCTAGATTGCTTGTATCCCCCCTGGGGGGATAAGATTCACGTAATTCTCTAATCGCGAAGACTCAAATCATGAGTGAGCACGAACACGCGCACCCACACGTCCACCAAAGTCATGAGGCGATCATCAAACGCCTCAAGCGGGCAGACGGCCATTTACGCGCAATCATCACCATGATCGAAGAGGGGCGTGAGTGCGTAGACATTGCCCAGCAGCTGCATGCTGTTGAAAAAGCGGTGTGCCAAGCCAAGCGCACGCTCATACAGGATCACATTGATCACTGCCTGGAGGACACTGTCTCGGCGTTGAACAATGGCGAGCGCGCACCACTGGAAGCCTTCAAGCAAATCACCAAGTACCTCTAGGTCTGACATGCCCAATTTCGCTGAACTGCTGCAACAAGGCGGGGCTCACGCCTGGCTGTATTTCCCGAGCGCCATTCTGCTCGGTGCCTTGCATGGCCTGGAACCAGGCCATTCAAAAACCATGATGGCGGCCTTTATCGTGGCCATCCGTGGCTCGGTCAAACAGGCCGTTCTGTTGGGCTTGGCCGCGACGCTGTCGCACACCGCAGTGGTCTGGTTGGTCGCCATCGGCGGCATGTACCTGGGCCAAGGCCTCGACGCTCAAACCACTGAGCCGTACTTCCAGATGGCGTCCTGCGCACTGATCATCGTGATTGCGCTTTGGATGCTGTGGCGTACCTGGCGCGGTGAGCAGATGTTCAAGTTCGAGCAAGGTGATGACCACCACCACGGCGAACATGACCATGACCATCATGATGAAACCCACCGAATCGATACCGGCCATGGCCGTGTCGAACTGTCGATATTCGAAGTAGACATGCCACCGCATTGGCGCCTGAAAACATTGACCGGACATGCCTGGGCTGCYTCAGATGTTCGCCTGATGACGACTCGTCCAGACGGAAGCACGCAATCCTTCTCTTTTGTCGAGCGCGAAGGCTTCCTGGAGTCGGCAGTCGATATCCCGGAGCCGCATGAATTCAGTGCTCGCTTGAGTCTTGGGCATGCGGGGCATTCCCATGATTACGATCTGGAGTATCAGGAGCATGATCACGGGCATGCGCCTTCCGGGCCGGAAGGCCTGGAGTTGTCGATTGATGGCTATCAGGATGCGCATGAACGTGCGCATGCCAACGACATCCGCAAGCGCTTTACCAACCGTGAGGTCACCACAGGCCAGATCGTCATGTTCGGTCTTACAGGCGGTTTGATTCCGTGCCCTGCGGCCATCACCGTACTGCTGCTGTGCCTTCAGGTTAAAGAAGTGGCGCTGGGTGGGATGCTGGTTCTGTGCTTCAGCATTGGCTTGGCGATTACCTTGGTGGCGGTGGGAGTGGCGGCGGCCATTGGCGCTAAACAGGCGTCCAATCGCTGGCCATGGCTGGGCACCGTGGCTCGTCGTGCGCCATACCTGTCCGGTCTGTTGATCATCGGTGTAGGTCTGTACGTAGGCTTCCATGGCTGGATCGGCCTGACCGCATAACGCTGTGTAACCGGGACTCTTCACATTTGCGCAGGCCAGTTATGCGTTTCACCTTGGCATTCCTTGCACCATGCGTAGAGTGCGTCATACAGGATCAGGCCGTGTACCAGCATCTCATGGTCATTCGCAAAGCACTTCGACAGTCCCAGTGAGATGGCGTACAACCCGGCCGATTGCGGCGTTAGATCCAGGCGAGAGGTATCAGCGCCGCGCACGATCCTGGCCAGATGCTGCAAGGCGGGTTCACTGAGCCGGTACTTCTTTAGAAATGCATCGAAGCTGCACAGCTC
>NZ_JBFUIC010000284.1:0-5241 GCF_056402075.1 Pseudomonas sp. P4_C3 | reverse complement strand
GAGTTGGCCTTGGGTCATGTCAAAAGTAGCAAGTCAGCGGGGGAACATCAGCATGTACCACTACTACCAACGCTCTGAACATGCCGCCTGGTTTATTCTTTCCTGCCAGGGCGAAGAGAATCCGGCGGAGCTGGCCAAGGCACAGGGCGCGAAGAAGCTGACCATCCTCGCGCTGAACCAGCCGGTCAATGACGGCACCGAGGACGAGCTGCCGCGCAACCGCGACAAGATTGGCTACCGTGGTCCGCTGTATTTTGACATCGACTGCAAGGACGACCTCGGCCAGGCCATCAGCAGCGGGCAGGAACTGATCGGCAAGCTGACCCGCATGGGCGTGCCGAAAGGCTGCATCGAAATCTTTCTCTCGGGTAGCAAGGGCCTGCACATTCTGGTCAATGAGACATTTTTCACGAGCAAACGCTTCATCCTGCGCCTGCCGGAAATCTACAAGGAAATGGCCCGCAGCCTGTTCGTCATCGGCCTCGACTACTCGGTGTATTGCAGCGGCCGGGGCAACAGTTTCCGCATCGTCAACCTGCAGCGGCACGACGGCAAATACCGGGTGCCGGTGACCGCCGATGAACTGGCCGAGCTGACTGTCGAGCGTTACCGCGAGCTGGTGAAGGCGCCGCGAGTGGTGGAGGTCGACGACGCCCAAGGGCGGGTGGTGCACGAACTCAAGGCCCTGTTTGAAGGGGCCAAAAAGCGCGTCAACGCCAAGCCGAAGTTGGTGATCATCGCCTCCTCCGCCGACATGGAAGCGATCCGCGAGCCGGTGCCGGCGTGTATCCAGATGCTGAGCGACAGCGACTCGCTGAAGGTGGATGCGACCTACAACCAGGTCGCAACCCAACTGGCCACCTACATCGTCCGCGCTGGCGTGTCGCAGACGGTGGCCGAAAGCCTGGCGGCGCGGCTGGCCAGCAGTGCCAAGTCGAGCACGTACAGCACCGCCAAGTTGCGCCGCGATCACATCGAGGCGCAGATCCGCTACGTCGAACACACCCCGACGTTCGGCTTTGGTTGCAACGCGATCCGCGCCCTACTCAGCAAGCGTCCGTGTGAAGGCTGCGCGATCGAAGCTGGGGCCAATCGCGGTGGTGATCAGGACGCCGGCCTGTGCGCCGTGGTCGAACCCGATGGCTATTACATCCGGCAAGGCGACGGCAAGCGGCGGATCTGCAACTTCACCCTACAGCCGATCGACGCGTTTATAGACGTGCCGCAAAACGGTACCCGGCCGCGCCGTATCGGCACCAGCATGTCGGTCCTGCAAAACGGCAACGACCTAGGCAAGATTATTTTCAAAGAGTCGGCTTTCAGCAGTCGCTCAGCGTTCCTGAAGGAACTAGAGGGCATCGAAAACCTGACGTTTCAGGGCACCGACCTCGACGTACAGAAAATCAAAATCGCTGTCTTTGGGGAGGCTCAGGACGTGGGAGAAATTATTCAAGTCTACGCCGCGGGGGTCCACCTGGACTTCGTCGATGACATGCCCCTGTTCACCTATGTTGAACCTGATATGTCGGTGAACACGGTCAAGGTACGCGGCACCCACCAGTTCCTCGGCAACCTGCTGGCCCGCCCTTATTTTGCCAACACCAGCATATGCGAGAAGGAGGATCGGGACGTTGATCAAGCATTGTTCCACCTGCTCAAGATCAACCAGAAATACGAAGTTGGCCTTCTCATCGGCTGGTGTGTCGCGGCGCACTTCAAGACCCACTTAATGCACCTGTTTAGCCAGTTCCCGACTCTCTCGCTGTGGGGTAGTGCTGGCGCCGGCAAGTCGAAGACCGCTGGTCTGATCACATGGCTCAACGGCACCGACTACATGCAGAAAGACTCCGGGGTCAGCGCACCGTCGACCTCGCCCTACGGCATGCTGGATTACCTGTCGAACACCACGACGGTGMCTCGCATCATCGAAGAGTTCAATAAAAGCAAGATGACCAGTAAGGCATACAAGGATGTGGGCGAACGCGTCAAGCAGGCATGGAACGGCGAGGCAACCCTGAAAGGTCGGTTGGGAGGGCCAGTCATGGGCCGCACCAATACAGAAGCCTTCGCCATCCCGTTGTCGGCACCGTTGATTGTCATTTCAGAGCAAGAGATTGAGATGCCGGCGTTGCAGGAACGCAGCATTCGCGTTCATCTAACCAAACTCAAACGGAAGTACTGCCGGGAACACTTCCGGCGAGCGACCGATGGCTGCGAACACCTGCGCAGACTAGGTAAAGCGATCATGGCCACCAGCTTGACCATGTCACTTGAAGAGATCAAGCAACTGATGGAAAAAGCCTCGCTGCAACTTCCAGAAGACATGGACGACCGGCCGCGCTACTCGTATCAGGTGGTCTTGTTGGGTCTGTGGATACTCTCTGAGATTTGTGGGCAACTTCACCTGTTCAAAGCGATGCCTGAGTTGGATGCAGTGATTAAGTCGATAATCGAGCGGTATGGCGAGGATGGCGATGGCTATGTACAGAGTGAGATTGACTTGGTGCTGCAGAAGATCGCAATCATCGTGGCGATTTCGCGCAGCGCCCAGGAGCGCGGCGCCGGCCACATGCATCTGACCGAGGGCCAACACTACTCAGTAACTCCCGAGTACCTGATTCTCGACCCGGTCCTGTCCCATGCCATTTACACGCGGTATTGCAATGTGGATGACCGCAGCGCGCCGGTGATCAGCAGCGGCGTACAGTTCGCCAAGCTGATCGTCGAAGAACCCTATTTTGTGAAGTGCGAACCGTATGCCGATATGGGGGGTGGCCGTGAAATGTTGTTCCTATCGTTGAAAATGCTGCAGGAAAAGAACATCGACATCAGCCTGCTCGGCTGGGGAGGTAACCATGGAGGCAATAACTTTAACTGAGCATTTCCAGCTGGCCCGAATCAAGCGCTCCCCAGTGCTCACCTGCTYCATGCAGTTGGATAAGAAATTGTTCAAATCCAAAGTGCCAAAGATAAACCTCTGCACTCATAACCTTTGGTACAAAACGCCCTACGAACCGGACAGTGAGAAATCTGTACAGGCGGTGGGGGCCGCCCCGCATTACATCTACATGAACATCCTTAAGCTGCTTCGCGTCACCAGCAAAAACTGGAACAACACTAGCAGTGAGGGCGGCGAACACCCCAATCTCAACTTGATGCAGCGGGTCTTTGCTCTTGACCACGAACTGGCCATGGCCAGGAAGTCGATAACAGGTGCGGTATGAATACGGCCTTCCTGCTAATGGCCCAGTACAATGGCCAGGCAATCATCCCGCTTGAGCGAGTCTGCGCTGACTATTTCAGCCATCTGACGCCGGAGAAAATGAAGCTCAAGGTCGCGGCTGGCCAGATAGACCTAACACTGGTGCCAATGGAGAGCAGCCAGAAATCCGCGCGAGGTGTCCACCTGTCTGACCTGGCTGAATACCTCGACGCTCAGCGCAGCAAGGCCAAGGCCGAGCACGAAAAACTGATGGGTCGAGGTATACACCGAGCATCTTAATGGGACATGGCCCCAATCACGGGGCCAGTTAAAACTCTCTCCAACCACGGCCAATCCTTGTACGGGTCGCCATTCCCCCGCAGGTGCGTATAGCGTCGCATCGAGTTCCAATCTCGGTGGCCCGACACGCTGGCTACTTTCGGAATATCCCACCCCATTTCAAACAGCCGACTCACGCCATCATGGCGCAGGTCGTGAAAATGCAAGTCTTCGATTTCGAGGAAATGACAGGCCCGGGTAAAGGACGCGGATACGGATCTGGCATTATATGGAAACACCTCGTCGGCGATCTTCGGCATGGACCTCAATATCTTCCAAGCCTCGTCCGGAACATAACACCAAACATCGTTGCCATATTTCTGCCCAGGGTTCTTCATGTCGGTGATCAGCACCGACTGGCGAGCCTCGTCCATGGCGTCCCAACGAATCCGGGTGATCTCTTCCTGTCGACGCGTTGAGAACAGTGCGAAAGCAGTCACCCTGACCATGTCGATCTCTTGCTTACGACGCGCCCGCATATCGACAAAGTAGGTCAGGATTTTATCAAGCTCTTCCAGTGTGGGCCTACGGCCTCGCTCCTTGCTCTTTGATACGGCACCCATCTTGCGCAACACGCGGCGTGCGTCCGGCATGGCCATGGGGTCGATATCATATCCCCAGGCGGGTCGAGCAATAGATAACACTGCGCCAAAGTGTGCCAGGTCGTTACCCACGGTTTGCGGTTGAATGCCGTCGCTCTGCATCCGGTCGTTGGCGTACTCCACCAGCTTCTGGCTGGTGATGTCCTTATCTTCGAGCTTACCCAGCCAGGTTTCGCTGATAGCCTTGAGGGTGGCGCGCTTGGTCTTGCCCAGTGGCCGGAGTTTTTCATACTCCCCGAGGTAGCGCTCGATCATTTCCTTGACCGTCACGCCCTTACGGTTGGCCTTGGCAATCGCGCCAGGTTCGGCCATTTCCGTCTCGCGCCGCTTGATCCAGGCCTGAGCCGTGGTCTTACGGTCGAACGTCTGGCTTTCCTGATAAACTGTCACACCCTTTTGCATGATGCGGATCTGCGCGGTGTACGCTGCAGAGCCATCCTTGCGCTTGCGAACGGTGATTGATCCCATGGATTTTGCTACACGGCTGGTTTTAGTTGCTACATTGTAGCAACGACCATCCCAAAATAAGCAAAAACCGTAGCAAACAGTGGCAAATGAGAAGTAGCTAAATGCTGACTAAACCCGCAGAAAACCTAGAAATTCCAGCACATTCGGTATCCAGGAGGTTTTCTGTTGCACCGATGATGGATTGGACAGATAGACACTGCCGCTTCTTCCTGCGCCTATTGTCGAAAAACGCCCTGCTCTACACCGAAATGGTCACCACCGGCGCGCTGCTCAACGGCGACCACGAGCGCTTCCTGCGTCACAACGAAGCCGAACACCCGCTGGCATTGCAACTCGGCGGCAGTGTCCCGCTGGACCTGGCCGCCTGCGCGCGAATGGCGCAGGAGCATGGTTACGACGAAGTGAACCTGAATGTCGGCTGCCCGAGTGATCGGGTGCAGAACAATATGATCGGCGCGTGCCTGATGGGGCATCCGCAGTTGGTGGCCGATTGTGTGAAGGCGATGCGCGATGCGGTGTCGATTCCGGTGACGGTCAAGGAAATGATCGAGCGCTACCTCGGGGAGTATGAAAAACTCCGGCCACTGGGCAAGACCAAGCGCGCCACCCTCAAGGCTATCAGCGAAACCT
>NZ_JBFUIC010000283.1:0-5269 GCF_056402075.1 Pseudomonas sp. P4_C3 | reverse complement strand
ATCGCGAGCAAGCTCGCTCCCACAGGGATCTACTTCAAAGTTATTGATGCGCCCACGGCAAAATCGGAATCGCCGTCACCGCATTCTGCGGACTGCCCTCGATCAAGCGATCGCTGTAGACCAGATACACCAGCGTATTGCGCTTCTTGTCGAGAAAGCGCACCACCTGCATGGTCTTGAACACCAGGGACGTGCGCTCCTTGAACACCTCGTCGCCATCCTTGAGTTCGCCCTTGAAGCTGATTGGCCCAACCTGACGACAGGCGATAGATGCCTCGGCACGATCCTCGGCCAACCCCAGACCACCCTTCACGCCGCCAGTCTTGGCCCGCGACAGGTAGCAGGTCACACCATCGACCTTGGGGTCATCAAAGGCCTCGACCACGATCCGGTCATTCGGCCCGACAAACTTGAACACCGTCGACACCTGACCGATCTCTTCGGCCGAAGCCAGCAGGGGCATCGCCAACAGCAACCCCAACAATCCTTTTGCCACGCGCATTCAGGTATTCCTTCAGACCAGAATCAGGTTATCGCGGTGAACCAGTTCCGGCTCCGCCATGTAACCCAACAGACCGACAATCGCCTCAGACGACTGACCAATGATTTTTTGTGCTTCCAGCGCACTGTAGTTGGCCAGGCCACGAGCGATCTCGCGACCGTCCGGCGCCACGCAGACCACCATCTCACCGCGACGGAAGCTGCCCTGCACCAATTTGACCCCAACCGGCAGCAAGCTCTTGTTGCCCTGGGACAACGCAATCACCGCACCCGCATCCAGCACCAGGGTGCCACGGGTTTGCAGGTGACCGGCCAGCCACTGCTTGCGTGCCGCCAGCATGCCGCGCTCCGGCGAGAGCAAAGTGCCGATGCGCTCGCCCGCCTTGAGGCGATCCAGCACGCGCTCGATGCGCCCACCAACGATGATGGTGTGAGCACCGGAACGGGCCGCCAGACGCGCAGCACGCAATTTGGTCTGCATGCCACCACGCCCCAGCGCACCACCGGTGCCGCCCGCCACCGCGTCGAGCGCCGGATCATCGGCACGCGCTTCGTAAATCAGCTGGRCATCCGGATTGTTGCGCGGATCAGCGTCGAACATGCCGTCGCGATCCGTCAGAATCACCAGCAAATCCGCCTCGACCAGGTTCGCCACCAGCGCTGCCAGGGTGTCGTTGTCGCCAAAACGAATTTCGTCGGTGACCACAGTGTCGTTCTCGTTGATCACCGGAATGACTTTCAGCTCGACCAGTGCACGCAAGGTACTGCGGGCATTCAGGTAGCGCTTGCGGTCGGACAGGTCGTCATGGGTCAGGAGAATCTGCGCGGTATGCCGGCCATGCTCGGCAAAGCTCGATTCCCAGGCCTGCACCAACCCCATCTGACCGATTGCAGCAGCGGCCTGGAGCTCGTGCATCGCACTGGGTCGCGAGGTCCAGCCCAGACGGCTCATACCGGCCGCCACCGCCCCGGAGGACACCAGCACCAGCTCGACACCCGCCTCATGCAAGGCCACCATCTGCTCAACCCAGACACCCATTGCCGCGCGATCCAGGCCTTTGCCGTCCGCCGTCAGCAAAGCGCTGCCGATCTTCACGACCCAACGCTGCGCACCTGTCACCTTGCTCCGCATCATCTTCAACCTTAGCTTGAGGACAGCGCGACCTAGCACTGCCCGTGACGTTATTCGTGGTTATTCGTGGTTATTCGTGACCAACAATCGATTTCCAGATACCAAAACGCCGCTCGATTGAGCGGCGCTTAAGTTTATCGCAACGAATCAGTCACGCACGTAAATGATTTCCGGACCGTCTTCGTCATCCACATCTTCTTCGTCCCAATCATCGTCACCGATGTCGTGGACCGACTTCACGCCGCTGCGACGCAGGGCACGCTTGTCATCCAGCGCCTGCAGTTGCGCGCGAGCTTCGTCTTCGATGCGCTGATCGAGATCGGCCAGCTCTTCCTTGTAAGCCGGGTCATTGGCCAGGCGATCAGCACGATCTTCCATGTAACGCATGATGTCGTGGCACAGACGCTCGGTACCGAGCTTGGAGATGGCCGAGATCACGTAGACCGGACCAGTCCATTCCAGGCGATCAACGATTTCCTTGACGCGAGCATCGTGCTCCTCATCAAGGATCTGGTCGCACTTGTTCAGGACCAGCCAGCGATCACGCTCCGCCAGGGACGGGCTGAACTTGATCAGCTCGTTGACGATCACTTCAGCGGCATCCGGTGCGCTGGCGTCATCCAGCGGCGCCATGTCCACGAGGTGCAGCAGCAGGCGCGTACGCGCCAAGTGCTTGAGGAAGCGAATACCCAGACCAGCACCTTCGGAAGCACCTTCGATCAAACCCGGAATATCGGCAATGACGAAGCTCTTCCAGCGATCGACGCTGACCACACCCAGGTTCGGCACCAGCGTGGTGAACGGGTAGTCGGCAACTTTCGGCTTGGCAGCCGAAACCGAACGGATAAAAGTACTTTTACCGGCGTTCGGCAAGCCCAGCAGACCTACGTCAGCCAGTACCTTCATTTCCAGCTTCAGGTCGCGCTGCTCACCCGGCTTGCCCGGAGTAGTCTGGCGCGGCGCACGGTTGGTACTGGATTTGAAACGGGTGTTGCCCAGACCGTGCCAGCCGCCCTGCACCACCATCAATTTCTGACCAGCCTTGGTCAGGTCACCGATGACCTCCTGAGTCGCGGAGTCGATCACCGTGGTGCCGACCGGAACGCGCAGGATCAGGTCTTCACCCTTCTTGCCGGTGCAGTCGGTGCTGCCGCCGTTGGAGCCACGCTCGGCATCGAAGTGCCGGGTGTAACGGTAGTCCACCAGGGTGTTGAGGTTTTCGTCGGCCATCATGTAGATGGAACCGCCGTCACCGCCATCACCGCCGTTCGGACCACCGTTCTCGATAAATTTTTCCCGACGGAAACTCATKGCGCCATTGCCGCCATCACCAGCCTTTACGCGAATCGATACTTCATCAACAAACTTCATAACAAACGCCTCTCGCCATACGGACGAGCCGAAAAACAATCAAGACATAAGACTCTTGCAAAAATGAGCGCAGCGACCCCAAACCACGACACCTACATCGTACGCCAACAGCCCATACAAACAGCTTTGCAAGAGACTCACCCCACAAACGAAAAAGCCCCGTCGCGAGACAGGGCTTTTCCAGCGATCGCGCAATTAAGCCGCGACTACGCTCACGTAACGACGACCGAAGGCGCCTTTTACTTCGAACTTGATCACGCCTTCGACTTTAGCGAAGAGGGTGTGATCCTTACCCATGCCAACGCCGTAGCCAGCGTGGAATTGGGTGCCGCGCTGACGCACGATGATGTTGCCTGCTTTGATAGCCTGGCCGCCATACATCTTCACGCCAAGGCGTTTGGCTTCTGAGTCGCGACCGTTACGGGTACTACCACCAGCTTTTTTGTGTGCCATGAGTTCAATTCTCCTAGTGA
This sequence comes from Pseudomonas sp. P4_C3, assembly GCF_056402075.1. NCBI lineage: Bacteria > Pseudomonadati > Pseudomonadota > Gammaproteobacteria > Pseudomonadales > Pseudomonadaceae > Pseudomonas > Pseudomonas sp. P4_C3. Next base: position 1,792 of record NZ_JBFUIC010000283.1, on the reverse strand, counting down.
GGAATTAGGCTGAAATTAAGCCTGAATACCGGTGATTTTGATCTCGGTGTACCACTGGCGGTGGCCCATACGCTTCATGTGGTGCTTACGACGACGGAACTTGATGATGCGGACTTTATCGTGACGACCTTGGGAGATCACTTCAGCCACAACGGTAGCGCCAGCAACAACTGGAGCGCCGATATTCACGTCGTCACCGTTGGCAACCAACAGAACGCGATCAAAGGTAACGGATTCGCCGGTAGCGATTTCCAGTTTTTCGATCTTCAGGTATTCACCTGGGGCGACTTTGTACTGCTTGCCGCCAGTAACGATTACTGCATAAGACATGGTATTTCTCCGATAATCCTGCTCACCCAGCTCTTTATAAGAAGAGGTATTGGCTGGCATGGCTGCATGGGGCTGGAGGCCCGCTTGCAATTGCGTAAGGCAGGTGCTGCCCAGGAAGTTCAGGGTGCGCGATTGTACGCAAGCCACGAGCGCCTTGCAAGGGGCAGTCCATCGCGCCTTGACAGGCCCGGACGCGGGTCCTAGCATGCCGCGCAACCCTTCTGGAGCGACTGTCGCTGATGCAACCCCAAGCTTTCTACCGCGCGGTGGCGGACGATTTTAGCGCCGTCGACGGCATCATCAAGAAGCAGCTGACTTCGCGCGTGCCGCTGGTCTCGAAAATCGGCGATTACATTACCTCGGCCGGCGGTAAACGCCTGCGTCCTTTATTGGTGTTGCTGTGCGGCAAGGCCCTGGGCCGTGAAGGTGACGAGCTGCGCCTGCTGGCCGCCACCATCGAATTCCTGCACACCGCTACCCTGCTGCATGACGACGTGGTCGACATGTCCGGCATGCGCCGTGGCCGCTCGACCGCCAACGCCATGTGGGGCAACGCGCCAAGCGTGCTGGTCGGTGACTTCCTGTATTCGCGCTCGTTCGAAATGATGGTCGAACTGGGCTCGATGCCGGTGATGAAGATCCTTTCGCAGGCCACGCGCATCATCGCTGAAGGCGAAGTGTTGCAGCTATCGAAGGTTCGTGACGCCAGCACCACCGAAGAAACCTACATGGAAGTCATCCGCGGCAAGACCGCGATGCTCTTCGAAGCCTCGACCCACAGTGCTGCCGCCCTGTGCGAAGCCACGCCGGAACAGGCCGAAGCCCTGCGTACATTCGGGGATCACCTGGGGGTGGCCTTCCAACTGGTCGACGACCTGCTGGACTACAAAGGCGACGCAGAAACCCTGGGCAAGAACGTCGGTGACGATCTGGCCGAAGGCAAGCCGACCCTGCCGCTGATCTACACCATGCGTGAAGGCACACCGGAGCAAGCCGCCCTGGTGCGCAAGGCGATCCAGAAAGGCGGAATCGAAGATCTGGAAAGCATCCGTGAAGCCGTGGAAGCCTCGGGCTCGCTGGAGTACACCGCGCAACTGGCCCGCGATTATGTGGCCCGTGCGATCAAGTGCCTCGAAACGCTGCCTGCCAGCGAATACCGCGATGCACTGGTTGAACTGAGTGAGTTCGCGGTCGCGCGTACGCACTAAGGGATATCTGTAGGAGCGAGCYTGCTCGCGAAGGTCGTCAACGATAACGCGTGCATCCTGAATGAATGCGGTGTCATTGAGTTCTTCGCGAGCAAGCTCGCTCCTACAGATATCCCTTAGTGCGTACGCGCGACCGCGAACTCACTCAGTTCAACCAGTGCATCGCGGTATTCGCTGGCAGGCAGCGTTTCGAGGCACTTGATCGCACGGGCCACATAATCGCGGGCCAGTTGCGCGGTGTACTCCAGCGAGCC
>NZ_JBFUIC010000282.1:0-5358 GCF_056402075.1 Pseudomonas sp. P4_C3 | reverse complement strand
GTTACTGGCATTGCCATTGCCCTGTTGTGGGGGCAGGCCAATGAATTCGTCGTCTTCCAGGTCGCCCAGCTCGATGTCGATGCCCAACAACTCGGCGGAAATTTCCGGGCTTTCGCACAGGATAACGGCACGCTCGACGGCGTTTTCCAGTTCGCGAACGTTGCCCGGCCAGGAGTAGTGACGAATGGCTTGCTCGGCATCCGCGGCGAACGTCAGGTCGGTGCGGTTGATTCGCGCACTTTGCCGCGCCAGGAAGGCGTTGGCGATTTCGTTGACGTCCGCACCGCGTTCGCGCAGGGCTGGCAGCTTCAGCGCGATAACGTGGAGGCGGTAATACAAGTCTTCGCGGAACTGGCCGATCTTCGCCAGGCTCTTGAGGTCGCGGTGAGTCGCGGCGATCAGGCGCACATCGACTTTTTGCGACTGCACCGAGCCAACACGACGAATTTCGCCTTCCTGCAATACGCGCAGCAGTCGTGCCTGGGCTTCCAGCGGCAGTTCACCGATTTCGTCGAGGAACAAGGTGCCGCCATCCGCCGCTTCCACCAGGCCGGCGCGTCCGGCGCTGGCGCCGGTGAATGCGCCTTTCTCGTGGCCGAACAGTTCGGATTCGATCAGGCTTTCCGGAATGGCTGCGCAGTTCACCGAAATCATCGGTGCCTTGGCGCGTTTTGAGAGGTTGTGAAGGGCGCGCGCCACCAGCTCTTTACCGGTGCCCGACTCGCCCTGGATCAGAACGTTGGAATCGGTTGGCGCGACTTTGCGGATCTTGCCATACAGGTCCTGCATCGGCGGGCACGAGCCGATAATGCCGATTTCACCGTTGCTGTTGTCGGTACCGGATTTCGCCGCACCGTTGGCGGCTTTGCCGGCAACTGCCTCACCACCGGCTTGTACCGTTTGTCGGTCACGCAGGATTCGTGCGGCGGCTTGCAGCATTTCGTCGTGGTCGAATGGCTTGGCAATGTAATCCACCGCACCCATTTTCATCGAGTCGACTGCCGAGCGCAGGCTGGCATAGCTGGTCATGATCAGCACCGGCGTGCCTTGGGCGAGCTTGATCAGCTCCGTGCCAGGCGCGCCCGGCAGACGCAGGTCACTGATGATCAGATCGAACGAGGGAATGGTGAAGCGTTCTTGTGCTTCCTGCACTGATCCGGCTTCGCTGACCTGGTACTGGTTACGTTCCAGCAGGCGGCGCAAGGCGGAGCGGATAATGGTTTCGTCTTCGACGATCAAAATGTGCGGCATTGATTCGATACTCTCGACGGTCTCAGTTCACAGCGGACGTCGCTTCGACATGACGCGGCAAGGTAACCCTGATTCGGGTGCCGCGTTGGCTTTGAACATCAGCCGGGCTGTCGATGGTGATTTGTCCATAATGCTCTTCAACGATGGAATAGACCAGTGCAAGGCCCAGACCGGTGCCTTCGCCAGGGTCCTTGGTGGTGAAGAAAGGTTCGAACAATCGGTCCATGATGCTCGACGGAATACCACTGCCTTCGTCTTCCACGATCAGATCGACCGTGTGTTCGCCAGCTTCGCTCTTGACCCGTACCGCACTGCCGGGAGGCGAGGCGTCACGGGCGTTTGAAAGCAGGTTGATCAATACCTGGGCCAGCCGTTGCGGGTCGCCTTCGACCCAGTGTTCGGGGTCGCACAGGTTGTAGAACTGCACTTCGAAATTGCGTCGGTTCAGGGCCAGCAGGCCGATGGCATCCTGAGCCACTTCGGCCAGACAGACGGGCTCGTCGCTGTGCTGATGGCTGCCGGCATGGGCAAAGCTCATCAGCGACTGGACGATGCGCGACACGCGTTTGGTCTGCTCGAGGATCTGGCCGCTGATTTCCTTCAGCTCGCCGTCTTCTTCACGTTCTTCGCGCAGGTTCTGCGCCAGGCACGCGATACCGGTGATCGGGTTGCCGATCTCATGGGCCACGCCGGCCGCCAGTCGACCGATGCTGGCCAGACGCTCGGAATGCACCAGTTTGTCCTCGAGCATCTGGGTTTCGGTCAAGTCTTCCACCAGCAACACCAGGCCACTGTTGCCCGGCGCGAGGGGTTCGTCGATCGCCGCTTTGTGCAGGTTCAACCAGCGGGTCTGGCCGTCGAGGGCCAGGTGCTGTTTGTGCAAGTGTTCGTCCGGCAGATTGATGAAGCCTTGCAGCAGTTCTTTCCATGGATCGGCAATGGTGCTCAGTCGCGAACCGACCACGCGCTGCGCAGCGATGCCGGTGAGTTCCTCCATGGCCTTGTTCCACATGAGAATTTCCTGATCCTTGGCCAGCGAGCAAACGCCCATCGGCAATTCCTGCAAGGTCTGGCGGTGATAGCGGCGCAGGGCATCGAGTTCGGCGGCCAGGCCGGTCAGGCGCGAGTGGTAATCCTCGAGGCGACTTTCGATGAAGTGAATGTCTTCGGTGACGTAGTTTTCGCCGCCGGCCTTGTAGGGCAGGAAGGTTTCGACCATGTCCTGGGCCACACTCGGGCCCATCAGGCCGGAGAGGTTGGCCTCGATGCGGTCACGCAAGCGGCGCAGGGCATAGGGTCGGCGTTCGTCGAAAGGCAGATAGAGGTCGCGCAGTGCCTGTTCCACTTCTTTCTGCGCCGCCTTTGCACCCAGTGGCTTGGCCAGTTGCGTGGCGAACTCCTGAGGCGAGGCGGCGTGCAGTTCCCGACGCTGCGGGCGGCGCACGTTATCCACGGCGCAGGCTTCGGCAGCGCTGGCTTCTTCGGTGCTGGCGTTGGTGAACAACGAGATCAGGGTGAACATCAGCACGTTGGCCGCCAGCGAGGCAATCGCCGCCATGTGCCAGCTGGTGTCGTCCAGCACGTAGATCATGTTCAGCAGCGGAATGTAGAAGCCCTGCAGATTGCCGACCAGTGGCAACAACATGGTCACCAGCCACACAAGGATCCCCGCCAGCAAGCCGGCGATGAAGCCGCGACGGTTGGCGGTCGGCCAATACAGGACCGAGAGCACGCCCGGCAGGAACTGCAACGTGGCGACGAAAGCGACAATGCCGAGGTTGGCCAGGTCCTGCTCGGCACCGAGCATCAGGTAGAAGCCGTAGCCGGCCATGATGATCGCGACGATCAGCGCCCGGCGGGTCCACTTCAGCCAGCGGTAGATGTTGCCTTCGGCCGGTGGTTGATACAGCGGCAGCACCAGGTGGTTCAAGGCCATCCCGGACAGCGCCAGCGTGGTGACGATGATCAGGCCACTGGCGGCGGACAACCCGCCGACATACGCCAGCAACGCCAAAGCCTTGCTGTTGGCGGCGATGCCGATGCCCAGGGTGAAGTATTCCGGGTTGGTGGTGGCGCCGAGCTTCAGTCCGGCCCAGAGAATCAGCGGCACCGCCAGGCTCATCAGCAGCAGGAACAGCGGCAGGCCCCAGCTCGCACTGACCAGCGAGCGCGGGTTGAGGTTTTCGGTAAAGGTCATGTGATACATGTGCGGCATCACGATCGCCGAGGCGAAGAACACCAGCAGTAGCGTACGCCACGGGCCTTCCTGCAAAGGCGTGTGCAGGGCAGCGAGCGCGGTCTGGTTTTGCAGCAACCACAACTCAAGCTGTTGCGGGCCGTCGAACACACCGTAAAGCGCATACAGCCCGACACCGCCAAGGGCGATCAGCTTGATCACCRATTCGAAGGCAATCGCGAACACCAGGCCTTCATGTTTTTCGCGGGTGGCGATGTGGCGGGAGCCGAAGAAAATCGTGAACAGCGTAATCAATGCACAGAAGCTCAGGGCCACGCGATGCTGAACCGGCTCGCGGGTGAGGATACCGATGGAGTCGGCGACCGCCTGAATCTGCAAGGCCAGCAGCGGTAATACGCCGACCAGCATGAAAATCGTGGTCAGCGCACCAGCCCAGGTGCTGCGGAAGCGGAAGGCAAACAGGTCCGCCAACGACGAAAGCTGATAAGTACGGGTGATCTTCAGGATCGGGTAGAGCAACACCGGCGCCAGCAGAAATGCTCCGGAAACCCCCAGGTAGCTGGACAAAAATCCGTAGCCGTACTGATAGGCCAGGCCCACGGTGCCGTAAAACGCCCAGGCACTGGCGTAGACGCCCAGTGATAGGGTGTAGGTCAGCGGGTGGCGAATGATCGCCCGGGGAATCATGCCCCGTTCACTGATCCAGGCCACACCGAACAGCACCGCCAGGTACGCGGCACTGATCAGGATCATCTGGGTCAGGCTAAAGCTCATCGGCATCTTTTTGGCTCTGCAGGATGAAAGTCACGACGATCAGAATCAGCCAGAGCAGATACGGGCGATACCAGGCGCCAGTGGCGTCGATCCACCAATCCATGATGGCTGGGGAAAACAGGTAAATCCCCACTACCAAAAGCAGGACCAAGCGATAGATGTACATCCCGGCCTCTCTTTTTATGCGCGTGCCCGAAAACGTGCGGCGATGGTAACGGATGGGCGCGCCACTGCAAGTGCGATCACAACAGCTGTGCCTCGGGCAGGCTCAGTGTGCGCGGGATCAACGAGGCATCCCAGTGGGCAATGCCCCAGTTCAGCACTTCCCGTGGCGTGGCATCAGTCAGTTCGGTTCCCGGGTTCTGTCCCAGCGCGCGCAGCGCCCGCAGCAACAGGGGCGTTGCCTGATCCTCGGTCAACGGCGGCGAGCGGTAGGACTTACCAAGTTTATTGCCATCAGGTTGAGTAATCAGCGGGATATGCAGATAACGCGGCTGCGGCAGACCGAGCAACTCTTGCAGGTAGAGCTGACGGGGCGTGGAGTCCAGCAGGTCGGCACCTCGAACGATATCGGTGATGCCCTGCCAGGCATCGTCCAGGACCACGGCCAATTGATAGGCGTAGAGGCCGTCGCGGCGGCGGATCACAAAATCGCCGACTTCCCGGCCCAGATGCTGGCGGTATTCGCCTTGCACCCGGTCGATGAAGTGGTACTCCAGCTCCGGAACACGCAGGCGGATGGCGGCATCGTCGATGCCATGGCCGGCATTGCGGCACAGCCCCGGATAAATCCCGTGGTACGGCGCCAGCTGTTTGCGCGAGCAGGTGCAGGCGTAGGCCAGGCCGTGATTGAACAGGCGATTGAGCACCTCGGCATAGGCATCGTGCCGCTCGCTTTGGCGAACCAGGTCGCCATCCCACTCGAAGCCATAGCTTTCCAGCGCCTTGAGAATGGCCGCCTGGGCGCCGGGTTCTTCACGGGGCGGATCAAGGTCTTCCATGCGCATCAGCCAGCGTCCGCCCACTGAGCGCGCGTCAAGGTAGGAGGCCAGTGCGGCGACCAGCGAACCGAAGTGCAGATGGCCACTAGGGGTGGGAGCGAAGCGCCCGATGTAGGGGATGTTGGCGGTCATGGA
>NZ_JBFUIC010000281.1:0-5359 GCF_056402075.1 Pseudomonas sp. P4_C3 | reverse complement strand
CGCCTGCACAGCGGCAAACGGCATACCCTTGGAATCATCTTTCACGATGCGTCATGAACCCATGAATCCGCTGACTTTCGATCTGTTTGCCGATGCAGAGCCCGAGCAACAACCCAGGCGCGAGCAGATTGGTGAACAGTCCTACGTACTTAGAGGCTTCGCCCTGCCCTGGCTGGAGCGTTTGCTGCCCGCCCTGGAGGCGGTGCTGGCGGCTGCGCCGTTTCGGCAGATGGTCACGCCCGGCGGCTTTACCATGTCGGTCGCCCTGAGCAGTTGTGGCACATTCGGCTGGACCACTGACCGCAGCGGTTATCGGTACACCCGCGATGATCCACAGACCGGCCGGCCCTGGCCAATGATGCCCGAGGTGTTTCTGCAACTGGCACAAGCGGCGGCACTGGCAGCGGGTTTCCCCGATTTTGCGCCGGATTCCTGCCTGATCAACCGCTACATCCCCGGGGCAAAAATGTCATTGCATCAAGACAAGGACGAACATTCCTACGCAGCCCCCATCGTTTCTGTGTCGCTGGGGCTGCCGGCGATGTTCCTGTTCGGTGGCTTTGCACGCGGCGACAACAGCCAGCRCATCCCCCTGCTGCATGGCGACATCGTCGTCTGGGGTGGCGTGGATCGCCTGCGTTATCACGGCGTGTTGCCGATCAAGGACGGCCATCACCCGAGACTGGGCGAGCAACGCATCAACTTCACCTTCCGCACCGCCAGATAAAGACTGCGAATTTGACCGCAAGCGCCGGAGTGTGTGGGAATTGCCCCATGGTTAATGTGCAGGCAACCCCTCAATGGACGTGACGCCATGACTACCCAATCGACCAAGATCTCCATCGAAAACGATCCGCGCTGGGCCGCCGTGGTCGCGCGCGACCCCAAGGCTGACGGGCAGTTTGTCTATGCCGTGAAGACCACAGGCATCTATTGCAACCCCAGCAGCCTCGCGCGCTTGCCCAAGCCGCAGAACGTCGAATTCTTCGATAGCGCCGAACAGGCCCGGGCCGCGGGTTATCGTCCGAGCAAACGCGCGACAAAGGATCAGAGCGAAGTCGCCGCGCAACATGCCGCCATCGTGGCCGCCGCGTGCCGCCAGATCGAAACCGCCGAAACGCTGCCTGCCCTGGGCGAATTGGCCGAGGCGGCGGGCCTGAGCAGCTTTCACTTCCATCGTGTGTTCAAAGCCGTCACCGGCCTGACGCCCAAGGGCTACGCCGATGCCCATCGTTCACGCAAGGTACGCGAGCGACTGGCAGACGGCGGCTCGGTGACCGATGCCCTGTATGACGCCGGCTTCAACTCCAACAGCCGGTTTTATGAAGCGGCAGACCAACTGCTGGGAATGAAACCCGGGGACTACCGCGCCGCCGGTCAAAACAACGACATTCGTTTTGCCGTCGGCCAGTGTTCGCTGGGCGCGATTCTGGTGGCGCAGAGTGAGCGCGGGGTCTGCGCGATCCTGCTCGGCGATGATCCGCACCAACTGGTTTGTGATCTGCAAGACAAGTTTCGGCGCGCCAACCTGATTGGTGCTGACCAGAAGTTCGAGGCGTTGATTGCCAGAGTCGTCGGCTTTATTGAGGCGCCGGCCATTGGCCTTGATTTGCCATTGGACGTGCGCGGCACCGCATTTCAGGAAAGGGTCTGGCAAGCGCTGCGGGAGATCCCTGCCGGAAGCACGGCGAGCTACGCCGACATCGCCCTACGCATCGGTTCGCCGAAAGCCGTTCGCGCCGTGGCTCAAGCCTGCGGCGCGAACAGCCTGGCCGTGGCGATCCCTTGCCATCGCGTGGTGCGCAGCGATGGCAACCTGTCGGGCTATCGCTGGGGTGTCGAGCGCAAACGGCAGTTGCTGGAGCGCGAGTCGCCGTAATCAGCGATTCACATCCACTACCACGCGCCCGCGCAACTGCCCGGCAAGCAAGCGCGGCGCGGCTTCGATGGCTTCGCTCAAGCCGATTTCGTGACTGATAAGCGGCAACAGGTTGAAATCCAGATCCCTGGCCAGGCGATTCCAGGCCTCTACGCGCTTGGCCTTGGGCTGGGTCACGCTGTTGATACCGGCCAGGGTCACGCCGCGCAAAATGAACGGCGCAACGGATGCAGGAAAGTCCATGCCTTGCGCCAGACCGCATGCCGCGACGGTGCCATTGGCCCTGGTGCTGGCGCAAGCGTTGGCCAGGGTGTGGCTGCCGACCGAGTCGATGACGGCCGCCCAACGTTCCTTGGCCAGCGGCTTGCCTGGCTCGGACAGCGTGGCGCGGTCGATGATTTCGCCAGCACCCAGTTGCTTCAGGTAGTCATGCTCCGACGTACGCCCGGTGGAAGCCACCACCCGGTAGCCGAGCTTGTTCAGCAACGCGATGGCGAAACTGCCGACACCACCGTTGGCGCCGGTGACCAGGATTTCACCCTGTTCGGGCGTAACGCCATTGTGCTCAAGGGCCAGGATGCACAGCATGGCCGTGTAGCCCGCCGTACCGATGGCCATCGCCTGGGCAGCGGTGAATGCCTTGGGCAGCGGGATCAGCCAGTCACCGTTCAGGCGAGCCTTCTGCGCCAATCCCCCCCAATGCCCTTCACCCACGCCCCAGCCATTGAGCAGGACCTGGTCACCGACCTTGTAGTCCGGATGGTCGCTGACTTCAACGACACCGGCCAGATCGATGCCCGGCACCATCGGGAATTTACGCACCACCGGGCTGCTGCCGGTGATCGCCAGGCCATCCTTGAAGTTCAGCGTGCTGTAGGCAACACGCACCGTGACATCGCCCTCGGGTAACTGATCGTCCTGGATCTCTTGCAGTGTGGCCCGGTAACCGCTGTCGTCTTTGTCGATCAAAATACCTTTGAACATTACGGCCTCTCAATGGAATCAGTCTGGTGGTGGAGCCATTGAAATAACACATGGCAACGGATTGCCGTACCCGACTTTAAGCCAATCAGGCAAACCGCCGAGCGTTTTCATTGACGGCGGCTATGCTTTTCGCAACCTTGAAATGCCGCAACAAACTGTCTTGTCGATGGAGCTGACAATGCCTCAACTGCGTTTATTCAGCGTTTTACTGATGCTCTGTCTGGTTCCGCTCAGCGGCGTTCAGGCAGCACCGGAGCAGCCCGCCCAACCTCCCGCGAATCAGGCGACCGCCTCCCCCAGCTGGCCACAGGTGCTGGCTGCCGGCGACACCAAATTGACCATCTACCAACCGCAACTGGACAGTTGGGACGGCTACACCCTGAACGCGCGGACTGCCGTGGAGGCCACGGGCACCGATGGCAAATCCACCTACGGCATCGTGCAGTTCAGCGCACACACGCTGGTCGACAAGGCCACCCGCTGGGTGGCGCTCGACCATTACACCATCACCAAGGCCGATTTCCCCGATAGCGCAACCAAGGCTGACAGCTGGGTCGCCGCGGTGAAGCAAGACGCCGAGAACCGCACGAAAAGCATTTCCCTCGACCAACTCGAAGCCGCGCTCGGCGTCATCGCCGCCGAGCAAAAGTCCGGCAGCGAGCCGCTGGAAAATACCCCGCCGACCATTATTTCGTCCGAGGTACCCGCACTGCTGGTGTACATCGATGGCGAGCCTGCCTATCGCCCCGTTGATGGCACCTCACTGCAGCGGGTGATCAACACCCGGCCGCTGCTGCTCAAGGATGCGAAGGGCAAACATTACCTGCACGTGTTCGATGGCTGGATGGTGGCGGACAATCTGGGCGGGCAGTATGCGCCACTGCACCCGCCTTCAGCCGAGCTGGAGAAAGCCAAGAAAGCTGCGATCCAGGGTCACCAGGTAGACCTGCTGACGGGCCAGAGCGATCCGAAGGACAAGATACCGACACTGGCCAAACCGCCGATTCCGCAAATCTATATCGCCACGGTGCCGACCGAGCTGATCGTCACTGACGGCCCGCCGCAATGGCAGCCGATCCAGAACACCAAGCTGCTGTATGTGACCAACACCACCGGGCATATTTTCAAGGAGATCGGTGACCAGGACAGCTACGTGCTGATCTCGGGTCGCTGGTTCCGCGCCGGAGACATGAAAGGCCCCTGGACCTTTGTCGGCGCAGACAAACTGCCGGCAGACTTCGCCAACATTCCCGATGACAGCCCCAAGGAAAACGTAAAAGCCTCGGTGGCCGGTACACCGCAAGCCAGGGAAGCGGCCATTGCAGCGACCATTGCGCAGACCTCGGCGATCAAGAAAAGCCAGGTGAAAATGAGCAAGCCGRCATTTGACGGCGAACCGCAACTCAAGGCCATCAAAGGCACGCCCCTGCAATACGTGGTCAACAGCCCGATGCCGATCATCATGGTCGATGCACAAAGCTSGTACGCAGTGGAGAACGGTGTCTGGTTCGTGGCCACGTCGGTGCAAGGCCCCTGGACGGTCGCCTCTTCGGTGCCGGCGGTGATTTATTCGATCCCGCCTAGTTCACCGATGCACTACGTCACTTACGTGAAAGTCTACGAAGCCAGTGGCGATACGGTCGTCGTCGGTTACACGCCGGGGTACCAGGGTTCGACGCTGGACCCTGACAGCGGTGTGGTGGTGTATGGCACCGGTTATCCGTATACGCCGTGGGTGGGCAGTGTCTGGTACGGCCCGCCGGTGACCTATGGCTTTGGCGTGGCGATTCGCTACACACCCTGGACAGGCTGGACCTTCGGCTTCGGTTTCGGCTGGAGTTGGGGCGGCAGCACGGTCGCCGTGGGTTGGGGCTGGGGCGCCTATCCGTGGTGGGGCAATTACGGTTGGGGTTACGCTTGGGGGCCACATTTGTACCCGGCGCCAATGCCTTGGGGCGGTGYCGCTTACGGCTATCATGGCGGCGCCGTCGCCTGGGGCCCCGGTGGCTGGGCCGGCACGACCGGCAACATCTACCGCCAGTGGGGCGACCGGGCTTCGGTCAGCCGCTACGGCGGCGGTTACAACGCCTGGACCGGCAATCGCTGGGCCGGTCAGGTTGGAGCCTCCTACAACTCGCGCACCGGCATCGCCGCGGCCGGCCAGCGTGGCGCGGTACACAACGTCTACACCGGCAACTATGCCGCTGGCCGCAGCGGTGTGGCCGTCGGCCCCAACGGCGGGGCCATTGCCGGCCAGCACGTGACGGCCGGCAACGTCCGTACCGGCACCCAGGTCACCGCCAATCGCGGGGCCGTCTACAACCCCAATACCGGCAACACCACCCAATACGCTGGCATTCACGATCGCAACGGCAGCGTTGCGCATGTCGGCGACAACGTGTACGCCGGCCATGATGGCAACGTTTACAAGAGGACCGACAGCGGCTGGCAATCGATGGTCCAGGGCGGTGCAACCCATCTCGATTCGGCCAACAC
>NZ_JBFUIC010000280.1:0-5362 GCF_056402075.1 Pseudomonas sp. P4_C3 | reverse complement strand
CGTCGTGGCGGCGTGATCGACTCCGTCGACGCCAGCCGTATCGTGGTTCGTGTTGCCGATGACGAAGTTGAAACCGGTGAAGCTGGTGTCGACATCTACAACCTGACCAAATACACCCGCTCCAACCAGAACACCTGCATCAACCAGCGTCCGCTGGTGCGTAAGGGTGATCGGGTGCAGCGTAGCGACATCATGGCCGACGGCCCGTCCACCGACATGGGTGAACTGGCGCTGGGTCAGAACATGCGCATCGCGTTCATGGCATGGAACGGCTTCAACTTCGAAGACTCCATCTGCCTGTCCGAGCGTGTTGTTCAGGAAGACCGCTTCACCACGATCCACATCCAGGAACTGACCTGTGTGGCCCGTGACACCAAGCTTGGCCCAGAGGAAATCACTGCCGACATCCCGAACGTGGGTGAAGCGGCACTGAACAAGCTGGACGAAGCCGGTATCGTTTACGTAGGTGCCGAAGTTGGCGCAGGCGACATCCTGGTCGGTAAGGTCACTCCGAAAGGCGAGACCCAACTGACTCCGGAAGAAAAACTGCTGCGTGCGATCTTCGGTGAAAAAGCCAGCGACGTTAAAGACACTTCCCTGCGTGTACCTACCGGTACCAAAGGTACTGTCATCGACGTACAGGTCTTCACCCGCGACGGCGTTGAGCGTGACGCTCGTGCCCTGTCGATCGAGAAGTCCCAGCTGGACGAGATCCGCAAGGACCTGAACGAAGAGTTCCGTATCGTTGAAGGTGCTACTTTCGAACGTCTGCGTTCCGCTCTGGTCGGCCACAAAGCCGAAGGCGGCGCCGGTCTGAAGAAAGGCCAGGACATCACCGACGAAGTTCTCGACGGTCTCGAGCACGGCCAGTGGTTCAAACTGCGCATGGCTGAAGATGCTCTGAACGAGCAGCTCGAGAAGGCTCAGGCCTACATCGTTGATCGTCGCCGTCTGCTGGACGACAAGTTCGAAGACAAGAAGCGCAAACTGCAGCAGGGCGATGACCTGGCTCCAGGCGTGCTGAAAATCGTCAAGGTCTACCTGGCAATCCGTCGTCGCATCCAGCCGGGCGACAAGATGGCCGGTCGTCACGGTAACAAGGGTGTGGTCTCCGTGATCATGCCGGTTGAAGACATGCCGCACGATGCCAATGGCACCCCGGTCGACGTCGTCCTCAACCCGTTGGGCGTACCTTCGCGTATGAACGTTGGTCAGATCCTTGAAACCCACCTGGGCCTCGCGGCCAAAGGTCTGGGCGAGAAGATCAACCGCATGATTGAAGAGCAGCGTAAAGTTGCCGAGCTGCGTAAATTCCTGCACGAGATCTACAACGAGATCGGCGGTCGTCAGGAAAGCCTCGATGACTTCTCGGACCAGGAAATCCTGGATCTGGCTCAAAACCTGCGTGGCGGCGTTCCAATGGCCACTCCAGTGTTCGACGGTGCCAAGGAAAGCGAAATCAAGGCCATGCTGAAACTGGCAGACCTGCCAGAAAGCGGCCAGATGCAGCTGACCGACGGCCGTACCGGCAACAAGTTCGAGCGCCCGGTTACCGTTGGCTACATGTACATGCTGAAGCTGAACCACTTGGTAGACGACAAGATGCACGCTCGTTCTACCGGTTCGTACAGCCTGGTTACCCAGCAGCCGCTGGGTGGTAAGGCGCAGTTCGGTGGTCAGCGTTTCGGGGAGATGGAGGTCTGGGCACTGGAAGCATACGGTGCCGCTTACACTCTGCAAGAAATGCTCACAGTGAAGTCGGACGATGTGAACGGCCGTACCAAGATGTACAAAAACATCGTGGATGGCGATCACCGTATGGAGCCGGGCATGCCCGAGTCCTTCAACGTGTTGATCAAGGAAATTCGTTCCCTCGGCATCGATATCGATCTGGAAACCGAATAACACGTGACGCGAATCGAGAGCGGGGCAGGATTGCCCGCTCTCTGCTCCGCCAGGAGGAAAGGCCTTGAAAGACCTACTGAATTTGCTGAAAAACCAGGGTCAAGTCGAAGAGTTCGACGCCATCCGTATCGGATTGGCATCGCCTGAGATGATCCGTTCGTGGTCGTTCGGTGAAGTTAAAAAGCCGGAAACCATCAACTACCGTACGTTCAAGCCTGAGCGTGACGGCCTGTTCTGCGCCAAGATCTTTGGCCCGGTAAAGGATTACGAGTGCCTGTGCGGTAAGTACAAGCGCTTGAAGCACCGTGGTGTGATCTGCGAGAAGTGCGGCGTTGAAGTCGCGCTGGCAAAAGTTCGTCGTGAGCGCATGGCGCACATCGAACTGGCCTCGCCAGTTGCCCACATCTGGTTCCTGAAATCGCTGCCGTCGCGTATCGGCTTGCTGATGGACATGACCCTGCGTGATATCGAACGCGTTCTCTACTTCGAGAGCTACGTCGTTATCGATCCAGGCATGACCACCCTTGAAAAAGGTCAGCTGCTGAACGACGAGCAGTACTTCGAAGCGCTGGAAGAGTTCGGCGACGATTTCGATGCCCGCATGGGTGCCGAAGCTGTCCGCGAACTGCTGCACGCTATCGACCTGGAACACGAGATTGGTCGTCTGCGCGAAGAGATTCCGCAAACCAACTCCGAAACCAAGATCAAGAAGCTGTCCAAGCGTCTGAAGTTGATGGAAGCCTTCCAGGGTTCCGGCAACCTGCCAGAGTGGATGGTGCTGACCGTTCTGCCGGTTCTGCCGCCAGATCTGCGTCCACTGGTCCCGCTGGATGGCGGTCGCTTCGCGACTTCCGACCTCAACGATCTGTATCGTCGAGTGATCAACCGTAACAACCGTTTGAAGCGCCTGCTGGATCTGTCCGCTCCGGACATCATCGTGCGCAACGAAAAGCGTATGTTGCAGGAAGCTGTCGACGCACTGCTCGACAACGGTCGTCGTGGCCGCGCTATCACCGGTTCCAACAAGCGTCCTCTGAAATCCCTGGCTGACATGATCAAGGGTAAGCAAGGTCGTTTCCGTCAGAACTTGCTCGGTAAGCGTGTTGACTACTCCGGCCGTTCGGTAATTACCGTAGGTCCGACCTTGCGTCTGCACCAGTGCGGTCTGCCGAAGAAAATGGCTCTCGAGCTGTTCAAGCCGTTCATTTTCGGCAAGCTGGAAATGCGTGGTCTCGCTACCACCATCAAAGCTGCCAAGAAGATGGTCGAGCGCGAGCTGCCGGAAGTTTGGGACGTTCTCGCTGAAGTGATTCGCGAACACCCGGTACTTCTCAACCGTGCACCGACCCTTCACCGTCTGGGTATCCAGGCGTTTGAACCGGTACTGATCGAAGGTAAGGCTATTCAGCTGCACCCTCTGGTCTGCGCTGCGTACAACGCCGACTTCGACGGCGACCAAATGGCCGTGCACGTACCGCTGACGCTGGAAGCCCAGCTCGAAGCGCGTGCGTTGATGATGTCGACCAACAACATTCTGTCGCCAGCCAACGGTGAGCCAATCATCGTTCCTTCGCAGGACGTTGTATTGGGTCTGTACTACATGACTCGTGAAGCGATCAACGCCAAGGGCGAAGGTCGTGTGTTCGCGGATCTGCAGGAAGTTGACCGTGTGTTCCGTGCCGGCGAAGCCGCACTGCACGCCAAGGTCAAGGTGCGGATCAACGAAACCGTCAACGACCGTGATGGCGGCAGCGTGAGCAACACCCGTATCGTCGACACCACTGTCGGCCGTGCTCTGTTGTTCCAGGTTGTGCCAAAAGGTCTGTCGTACGACGTCGTCAACCTGCCGATGAAGAAAAAGGCGATCTCCAAGCTGATCAACCAGTGCTATCGCGTGGTTGGTTTGAAAGAGACTGTGATCTTCGCTGACCAGTTGATGTACACCGGTTTTGCTTATTCGACCATTTCCGGCGTTTCCATCGGTGTTAACGACTTCGTTATCCCGGATGAAAAAGCCCGCATCATCAATGCTGCTACTGATGAAGTGAAAGAGATCGAAAGCCAGTACGCCTCCGGCCTGGTAACCCAGGGCGAGAAGTACAACAAAGTGATCGACCTTTGGTCGAAAGCGAACGACGAAGTCTCCAAGGCGATGATGGCCAACCTCTCGAAAGAGAAAGTCATCGACCGTCACGGCAACGAAGTCGACCAAGAGTCTTTCAACTCGATGTACATGATGGCTGACTCGGGTGCGCGGGGTTCCGCAGCACAGATTCGTCAGCTGGCCGGTATGCGTGGCCTGATGGCCAAGCCGGACGGTTCCATCATTGAAACGCCGATTACTGCGAACTTCCGTGAAGGTTTGAGCGTACTTCAGTACTTCATCTCCACTCACGGTGCTCGTAAGGGTCTTGCGGATACTGCGTTGAAAACCGCTAACTCCGGTTACCTGACTCGTCGTCTGGTAGACGTTGCACAAGATCTGGTTGTAACCGAGATCGATTGCGGCACCGAACACGGTCTGTTGATGACTCCGCACATTGAAGGCGGTGACGTTGTAGAGCCGTTGGGTGAGCGCGTATTGGGTCGTGTTATCGCCCGTGACGTATTCAAGCCAGGTACCGAGGACGTCATCGTTCCTGCCGGCACCCTGGTAGACGAGAAGTGGGTCGAGTTCATCGAGCTGAACAGCATCGACGAAGTGATCGTGCGTTCGCCGATCAGCTGCGAAACCMGCTTCGGTATTTGCGCCAAGTGCTACGGCCGTGACTTGGCTCGTGGTCACCAGGTGAACATCGGTGAAGCGGTCGGCGTTATCGCTGCCCAGTCCATCGGTGAGCCGGGTACCCAGCTGACCATGCGTACGTTCCACATCGGTGGTGCGGCAAGCCGGACCTCCGCAGCCGACAGCGTTCAGGTGAAGAATGGCGGTACCGTCCGTCTGCATAACCTGAAGCACGTTGAACGAGTGGATGGTTGCCTGGTTGCTGTGTCCCGTTCCGGTGAGTTGGCGATCGCTGACGACTTCGGTCGTGAGCGCGAGCGTTACAAGCTGCCGTACGGTGCCGTGATTTCGGTTAAAGAAGGTGACAAGGTCGARGCTGGCGCTATCGTGGCCAAGTGGGATCCGCACACTCACCCAATCGTTACCGAAATGAAAGGTACCGTGACCTACGTGGGCATGGAAGAAGGCATCACGATCAAGCGTCAGACTGACGAATTGACCGGTATGACCAACATTGAAGTACTCGACGCCAAAGATCGTCCAGCTGCCGGTAAGGACATCCGTCCTGCCGTGAAGATGGTCGACGACAACGGCAAGGATCTGTTGCTGCCAGGCACTGACGTTATCGCTCAGTACTTCCTGCCAGCCAACGCCCTGGTCGGTGTGGCGGATGGTGCGAAGATCGCGATCGGTGATGTTATCGCTCGTATCCCGCAAGAGACTTCGAAAACT
>NZ_JBFUIC010000279.1:0-5410 GCF_056402075.1 Pseudomonas sp. P4_C3 | reverse complement strand
CATCTTACAGCGCATCTTTTCAATTTGCAACCTTAAAAGTTTCTGATTTTTCAACAAAATCAACTACTTAAGCCAAGAACAATATCAAGCTGCTCGTTAGCGGGAGGCGAATAGTACAGTATTAAAATACGTGGTCAACCCCCCCCACCTGAAAATTCTTCTTCCTTAGCAAAGCGCCCGGGGTTGCCACCATGAAAACCTCCAGCGTCTATATAAGGCATCGGGGCAGCAGAGAGCCCGGACCACGTCGCCTGGACATGCAGGCACAACAACGATGAGAAAACACTCCGGCAAATGAATACTCAAGGATCCCGAGAGAATGGCAGGTATCGCGTCGAGAATGCAGGGGCCGGAACGGACTAGCCCGGCATGCCGGGCACGAAATACCCTGACCAATATGACAGAAACGAAAAAGCCCCTGAAATGTTTAACCATTTCAGGGGCTTAGTCTTATTCAATAATGGCGGAGAGATAGGGATTCGAACCCTAGGTACCGGTAAAGGTACAACGGATTTCGAATCCGTCCCATTCGGCCACTCTGGCATCTCTCCAACGGCGCGCATCATAACAACACTTTCGCCAGAAGCGAACCCCCTAAGCGAAATATTTCTGTGCTTTCAGATGCTTGCGTCGGTTAAAGCGGTACGCCCAGACGATTGGCGACTTCTTCGTAGGCTTCGATGACGTCACCGAGGCCCTGACGGAAGCGGTCCTTGTCCATTTTCTTGCCGGTCGCCTTGTCCCACAGACGGCAGCCGTCCGGGCTGAATTCGTCGCCCAGCACGATGGAGCCATCGTGGAACACGCCGAATTCCAGTTTGAAGTCGACCAGCAGCAGGCCGGCGTCGTCGAACAGTTTGCTCAGGACTTCGTTGACCTTGAGCGACAGCTCTTTCATGCGAACCAGCTGCTCGGCGGTCCCCCAACCGAAAGCCACGACGTGGGATTCGTTGATGAACGGGTCGCCCTTGGCATCGTCCTTCAGGAACAGCTCGAAGGTGTAAGGGTTGAGCTTCATGCCCTCTTCGACACCCAGACGCTTGACCAGGCTGCCAGCGGCGTAGTTACGCACGACGCACTCGACCGGGATCATGTCGAGCTTCTTCACCAGGCATTCGTTGTCGCCCAGCAGCTTGTCGAATTGGGTCGGCACGCCAGCAGCTTCAAGCTTCTGCATGATGAAGGCGTTGAACTTGTTGTTCACCATGCCTTTGCGGTCGAGCTGTTCGATGCGCTTGCCGTCGAACGCCGAGGTGTCGTTGCGAAACAGCAGGATCAGACGGTTAGCGTCGTCGGTCTTGTAAACCGATTTGGCTTTGCCGCGGTAGAGTTCTTCACGTTTTTCCATGATGGGCTCCGCTTGCTAAGTAGATGGGCTAGGCGATGTGTCGCCAGTCGAGCCCTGAATCTTGATCGGCCAGTTGCAGCCAGTCCGGGTCGCACCCGAGGGTGTCGACAAAACATTGCCGGGCCAGCTGCGGCAGGTTGTTCTTGCTGCTCAGATGGGCCAGGACCAGGTGTTGCAGGTCTTTCCAGCCCAGCTCGGCCACCAGGAATGCCGCCTGGTGGTTATTCAAATGTCCCAATTCACCGCCTACCCGTTGCTTGAGAAAGTACGGGTAATGACCACGAGCCAGCATGTCACGGCAGTGATTGGACTCGATCATCAACGCATCGAGGTTCCGATAGCCGTCCAGCACCTTGTCGCAATACGACCCCAGGTCGGTCAACAGGCCGAAGCGCCGCTCACCGTCACTGAAGACATATTGCGTCGGTTCTTGTGCATCGTGGGCCACGGCAATGACACCGATGCTCAAGTCGCCGACTTGCAGCTGTTCGCCGCCAGCCAGAAAGCCTGCGGGTTCAATCGGTTTGCGCATCCCGCGCAACGTCCCGCGACTGAGGTATACAGGCAGATTGTAGCGCCGAGACAGCAAACCCACGCCATGCACGTGGTCGGCATGTTCGTGGGTCACGAGTATCGCGCTCAGCTGCGCAGGGTTCACACCCAGGCGCAGCAGGCGTTTTTCGGTTTCCCGCAGGGAAAAACCACAATCCACCAATACGTACGTATCAGCGCTGGCTATCAGCGTGCCGTTCCCTTGACTACCGCTGCCGAGAACGGCAAAACGCATAGGATCAGCCCAGGTTGTCCTGAATCTTGCTCAACACTTTACGCGCTACATCTGGCGGCGCCACGGTGTTGATGTTTTTCTCGACGGTGACCTGGACGTTCTCGCCAACCTTGCTCAGGCGAACCTGATAACGCTCGGCGCGGGCATCCAGCTCTTCCTTGCTCGGCGCAGTGCCGAACAGGCTGCTGAAGAAGCCTGGCTTGTCGTCTTTCTTCTCGGCTTTTTCGGCCAGGTTGATGTAGTACAGGCCCAGGCTGCGGTTGATGTCTTCAACACGCCATTCGCCTTGTTCCAGCGCACGACCGACGCTCGACCAGGCACGATCCAGGTCGGTACCGACGTTGAGCACAGGGTTGCCGCTGCCGTCTTCACTCAGGCTGACACGGCTAGGCGCGTCGAAATCACGTGAAGCCAACATGGAAACCGAACCGCCCTTCTCCGAGATACGGCTCATGCTCGAGAGCATATCGTCGACCAGTGCCGCGTCCAGGCCAGTGTTGACCGAACGGTTGGTGAAGGCCACGTCAGCGGTGCTGCCGGCAGGACGCTCGGCGCTGACCACATAGACTTCACTGGTGTTGCGCTGCACACCCGGCTCGATGCGCACCCGCACGCGGGTTTCGCTGTCCGTGCTGACGCCGGCCGCGCTCAGGCGTTTGCCCATGGCGGCGGACAGTTCGTCGGAATGCTGCCAGGTCGTGGAGAATTCGCCGGTTTGCGGACGCTGTTCATCCAGACGGAAGCCATTGTCCTGGAAGAACTGAACGGCCACAGGCCAGACTTCGGCCGGCGGGTTCTGAGCCAGGATGGAGCTGGAGCCGCCGCTCTTCTGCAGGGAGTAGGCACTGGCGTCGGCACCCGCCGTCAGCGGCTGAGGACGAGGAACAACGTATTCGCCCTTGGCGGTGTCATCGGCCACGTTGCGCGGGATCGGCAACAGCGGATCCAGACGCTTGGCGGTACGGACATCCTGCGGTATTTGCATCGGTGCAGTCTGTTGCGCTTCCAGGTAATCGCTACCACGGTCACGGAAATAACCTTCCGGGCCCCAGATCCATCCACAGCCACTGGTGCTGGAGATAATCAAGGCAAGTGCGGAAAGTCCGGCCATTCGCTTCATGCGTTGTACTTCCTCAATTAAACCAGGACGCCGCACTGGCGCAGGGCCTTGCGCAGCGTTTCGTGACAAGGTGCGCTCAGCCAGGTCAACGGCAGGCGAATGCCTTCGTGCATCAGGCCCATTTCAACCAAAGCCCACTTCACCGGAATCGGGTTGGCTTCGATGAACAGGTCCTTGTGCAGCGGCATCAGTTTTTCGTTGATTGCCCGGGCAGTCTCGGCATTACCCTTGAGGGCGGCCTCGCACAGATCGGCCATTTCACGCGGCGCGACGTTGGCAGTGACGGAGATGTTGCCCTTGCCGCCCATCAGGATCAGCTCGACCGCGGTCGGATCATCGCCGGAAAGCACGATGAAGTCCTTGCTTACCCCATCGAGGATCGCCTTGGCGCGTTTGAGGTCGCCGGTCGCTTCCTTGATACCGATGATGTTCGGCACAGTGGACAGGCGGATCACGGTTTCGGCCTGCATGTCGCAGGAGGTGCGGCCGGGAACGTTATAGAGAATCTGCGGAATGTCGACCGATTCGGCGATGTGCTTGAAGTGCAGGTACAGGCCTTCCTGGGTCGGCTTGTTGTAGTACGGCACTACCAGCAGGCAGGCATCGGCGCCGGCTTCCTTGGCGTTACGGGTCAATTCGACAGCTTCGCGGGTCGAATTGGCGCCGGTGCCGGCGATCACCGGAATGCGGCCATTGACCTGTTTGACCACGGCACGGATGACTGCGATGTGCTCGTTGACGTCGAGGGTTGCCGATTCGCCGGTGGTGCCGACGGCGACAATGGCATGGGTGCCGTTTTCAAGGTGGAAGTCCACGAGTTTGCTGAGGCTGTCCCAGTCAAGACGCCCCTGTGCATCCATGGGTGTGACCAGTGCCACCATACTGCCCGCAATCATGAAACCGCTCCTGCCGGAAAAAGAGAGCCGTAATGGTACTGGCGCCAAGATGCTTGCACAAGCGAAGTACTGTGCTGCCGCCATTCCCCTTGGCGCCGGTTTTCGCTACCCTTCAGACTTTGATCGGTACAGACAAGCTCGTCCGTCGGGTTTCAGCCTCCATTTTCGGCATCACAAGCCCTGATCCAGCGTTGCCACGCCTCGCTCCCGCCCTGCCGGAGCATGTCGCAACCTGTCACTTGGGGCTTTCTGAGTTCGCATCCGCAGGCTCGCTCCCGGTAAATCAGCCCTTTGACGTATCGACCGCTCATCGCTTTAGGAATGCTGCATGTCCACCCCCACAGTTCGCGAACAATTCCTTGTTATCAGTGCCCTCGGCGCCAACCCCATGGAGCTGACCAACGTCCTGTGCCGCGCCAGCCATGAAAACCGCTGCGCCGTTGTCACCTCTCGCCTGACCCGCCATGGCGAATGCAGTGCGCTGGTACTGGAAATCTCCGGTAGCTGGGATGCCCTGGCACGCCTGGAAGGCAGCCTGCCAGTGTTGGCCAAGCGGCATGCTTTCACGGTCAACGTGGTGCGTAGCGCGGCCCTGGAAAATCGCCCCCAGGCCCTGCCGTACGTCGCCTATGTCAGCTCGGCCTACCGCTCGGACATCATCAACGAGCTGTGCCAGTTCTTCATGGACCACAATGTCGAGCTGGAAAACCTGACCTGCGACACCTACCAGGCTCCGCAGACCGGCGGCACCATGCTCAACGCCACGTTTACCGTGACCTTGCCGGCCGGCGTGCAAATCAGCTGGCTGCGCGATCAGTTCCTGGATTTTGCCGACGCGCTGAACCTCGATGCCCTGATCGAACCCTGGCGCCCACAGAACCCAATGTAAGGAAGCTTTCATGGCCGTTGCCATCGACCAACCGGTTGCCGATTTCCAAGCCCCCGCCACCAGCGGGCACACCGTCAGCCTCGCTGGCCTGAAAGGCAAGCAGGTGGTGATCTACTTCTACCCCAAGGACAGCACGCCGGGTTGCACGACCGAGGGGCAAGGCTTTCGTGATCAGTATGCAGCGTTCAAGGCCGCCAATACCGAAGTGTTCGGTGTGTCTCGCGACAGCCTGAAATCCCACGAGAACTTCAAATGCAAGCAGGAATTCCCCTTTGAGCTGATCAGCGACAAGGACGAAGCCATCTGCCAGCWGTTCGACGTGATCAAGCTGAAAAAGCTCTACGGCAAGGAATACATGGGCGTGGATCGC
>NZ_JBFUIC010000278.1:0-5434 GCF_056402075.1 Pseudomonas sp. P4_C3 | reverse complement strand
GGGCAAGATTGTGCTGGAAGGGTTCTGAGGCGCTGAAAAAAACCATCGCTGATTTCATCGCCTTCTGCGTTTTTTCGTCTGCGACCGGGACGTCCCGGTCGCAGACGCCCCCTGTGGGTGCCATCAAAAAGCCGTGTTTTTTTTAGTTACAAACCGTCAGTCCGACAGTTGACCCTTGTCACAATGGTGCTCGTATTCAGGACTACAATCGAATCTCCTGCGAGGCAGCCTTTTACGAGACATCTTTTACGAGACATCCTTTACGAGAGGAGTTCAGCTATGAAGATCCTGATAAAAGAACTGGCAAAGTCCCAGTGGCAAGTTCGCTTAGACCAACATGCTGTGACGTTCCGCAGCGAAGCAGAAGCTCGCGCTTTCACCCGTACTCTTGAAGCCCGCATCCAGGCCCCTCACCCCATTCCCGTCCTCCACCCGCAGCGTGCAGCCGGCTGACTCCGGCCTCAAACCTGGGCTTGCGCCAGCGCCCGGGCATTTTGCAAGCGCCGGGTGAACATCGCCGCGCTCACCACCAGAATTCCACACAGGCTGATGACCATGGCCATCGGCACGGCGCTACCGTCGTGCAGCACGCCCACCAGCGCAGAGGCACCGGCAGCCACGCTGAATTGCAGGCAGCCGAGCAGCGCCGACGCGCTGCCGGCCCGTCCGCCCTGCCCGCTCATCGCGCAGGCCGCGGCGTTGGGACTGATGCAACCGAGGCTGGCGATACAGATGAACAATGGAATCAGCAGCGGCCACAGGTGTGCCGGGTGCAGGGAGCTGACAGCGAGCAGGGTCAAGCCGGCCGCCAGATAAACCCACACCGCGCGCGCCAGCAAGAACATCGGGCCACGTTTGGCCAGTAACCGCGCATTGACCTGAGCCACCAGAATGAAACCCGCCGCATTGGTGCCGAACAGCCAGCCGAAATGCTCGGCTGGAACGCCGTAGAGCTTGATGATGATGAAGGGTGAGCCGGCGATGTAGGCAAACATCCCGGCGATGGCGATGCCCCCGGTCAAGGCATGGCCGAGAAATATCGGGTCAGCCAGCAACCGGCCGTACTGACGCAGCGCACCCGACAACGGTTGACGCGGTATGTGGGCCGGCATGCTTTCCGGCAATCCCGTCGCCACCGCCAGCCCCGCCAGCGCACTGAAAGCGGTCAAGGCCAGGAAGATCGACTGCCAGCCTGTGGTATTGACCAACAACCCACCCAGCAATGGCGCGAGGATGGGGGCAAGCCCCATCACCAGCATCAGTTGCGAAAAGACTTTCGCCGAACCCACCGCATCACACTTGTCGCTGACCACCGCCCGGGAAATCACCATCCCCGCGCAGCCGCCCAGCGCCTGGACGAAACGCGCGCCGATCAGCCATTCCAGATTCGGCGCATAGGCGCACGCCACGGAGGCAACGGTGAACAGGCCGACACCGGTGAGCAACGGAATGCGTCGCCCGAAACGATCCGCCACCGGACCATAGGCCAACTGACCGATGGACAAGCCAAGGAAGTACGCCGCCAACGTCATCTGAACGTGATTTTCGTCCGTCCCGAAAGCCAGAGCCATGGCCGGGAAGGCTGGTAGATAGAAGTCGATCGCCAGCGGACCGAAAGCGCTCAAGGCGCCAAGTATCAGAATGGTACGCAAGTTCATCAGGCATCCAGTGGGGCAGAAGTCGGCAGCCCGACAGTCTAGCCGCACATGGACGCCTTGAACATTCCGGTAGCTCGCTAACTATCAAATTCAGACCAGTTTGATGCCGTAACCCTCTTCGCTGATCGCCTCGATCACTTGCTGGGCGGTCAGCGCACTTTCGACACCGACCTCCCTGGCCGCCAGATCAACCCGCACACTGGCCGCCGGGTCTTTGGCCTGGACCGCCTGAGTGATGGCCTTGACGCAGTGACCACAAGACATGCCTTCAACGTTGAACACTTGCATGGGATGACTCCTTTTCCGAGGTTGAACCCAGTTTTGAGCTTGCCACCATGGCAAGGTCAAGTTCTGAAGCTAGCTGCCGGGCTG
This sequence comes from Pseudomonas sp. P4_C3, assembly GCF_056402075.1. Lineage (NCBI taxonomy): Bacteria > Pseudomonadati > Pseudomonadota > Gammaproteobacteria > Pseudomonadales > Pseudomonadaceae > Pseudomonas > Pseudomonas sp. P4_C3. Next base: position 3,404 of record NZ_JBFUIC010000278.1, on the reverse strand, counting down.
GCAATCGGCGCGACGCTCGGCCAAGCTGCGTCCATCAATGACTCGAACTCAGGAGATTCAGCCATGCGCTGGTCAGTTTTCAGCCTGTTTGGTTTTCTCAGCCTTTTCGCCGCCGTGCCTTCGGCCAATGCTGCCGGTCAGGATTATGGCGTGCTGATCATTTCCCGCGAGCGCCTGGAAGTCGCGACCAGTTGCGAAATCGGTGTGTACATCCAGGATCAATTGGCGGCGCGGCTGTTTCAGGAACAGAGCACCTCGTTCAACCTGCCGCCGGGCATCGTCTCGCTGCGCCTCAAACTGCTGCCGGGCCAGGTGCCGGGTTGCACTCCGGGCATGCTCGCGCCGGGTTCACAGGATATCCAGCTCAAGGCCGGGGATGTGCTCAAGTACCGGATCGCGATGACGCAGGAAGGGATGTACCTCAAGCGCGCCGGTCTCGGCTACTGACACCCGTCCCCCCTGTGGGAGCGAGCTTGCTCGCGATTGGGCCGGCACATCCAACATCCACATCGTCTGACACACCGCCATCGCGAGCAAGCTCGCTCCCACAAGGGATCGCGGCCAGGCACAGATCCCGGGGGACTCCCAAATCAGATTGGCACTTGACCTTGCCAGCATGGCAAGGTTGATCCTGTGGTCATCTACTACAGGGAGTGCGACCGATGTCCGAATCCACCACGTTCGACCTGCCGATTGCCGGCATGACCTGCGCCAGTTGCGCCGGACGGGTCGAGCGCGCCTTGAGCAAAGTCATTGGCGCCAGTGCCGTCAGCGTCAACCTCGCCACTGAACAGGCGCGGGTGCAGGCACCCAGCGACAGCTTGCCTGCCTTGATGGATGCCGTAGCCAAGGCCGGCTACAGCGTGCCGCAGCACAACCTGGAACTGAGCATCGACGGCATGACCTGCGCGTCTTGCGTCGGCCGGGTCGAGCGCGCGCTGGGCAAGGTTGCGGGAGTAAAAAGCGTCAGCGTTAACCTGGCCAACGAACGTGCCCACCTTGAACTGCTCGGCCAGATCGATCCGCAAACCTTGATCGCGGCCGTGACCAAGGCCGGTTACGCCGCCAGCGTATGGGAAGCCGAACACCCGCCAACCGGCAATCAGCAACAGCGCCTGCACCGCGAACGCCTGGCCTTGATCTTCGCCATTGCCCTCGCCATGCCGCTGGTAATGCCGATGCTGCTACAGCCATTCGGCGTGCACTGGATGCTCCCGGCCTGGGCGCAATTCGCCTTGGCCACACCGGTACAATTCATCTTCGGTGCACGGTTTTACGTCGCCGCCTGGAAAGCCGTGCGCGCCGGGGCCGGCAACATGGATCTGCTGGTCGCCCTGGGCACCAGCGCCGGGTATGGCTTGAGCGTGTACGAATGGGCCACCGCCGCCGGGCGCATGCCGCATCTGTACTTCGAAGCCTCAGCGGTGGTGATCGCGCTGGTGCTGCTGGGCAAGTACCTGGAAAGCCGCGCCAAGCGCCAGACCGCCAGCGCCATCCGCGCCCTCGAAGCCTTGCGCCCGGAACGGGCGATTCGGGCGCTCGATGGCCACGAGCAAGACGTCGCCATCAGCGCCCTGCGCCTCAATGATCTGGTGATGGTCAAACCCGGTGAACGCTTCCCGGTAGACGGCGAAGTGATTGAAGGCCAGAGCCACGCCGACGAAGCGCTGATCAGTGGCGAGAGCCTGCCTGTGCCCAAGCAGCCCGGCGACAAAGTCACCGGCGGCGCGATCAACGGTGAAGGCCGGTTGCTGGTGCGTACCCAGGCCCTCGGTGCGGAAACCGTGCTGGCGCGGATCATCCGTCTGGTAGAAGACGCCCAGGCCGCAAAAGCACCGATCCAGAAACTGGTGGATAAAGTCAGCCAGGTGTTCGTGCCCACCGTGCTGCTGATTGCCCTGGCGACCCTGATCGGCTGGTGGCTGTATGGCGCGCCGATGGAAACCGCACTGATCAATGCCGTTGCGGTGTTGGTGATCGCCTGCCCTTGCGCATTGGGCCTGGCCACGCCGACGGCGATCATGGCCGGCACTGGCGTCGCGGCGCGTTACGGGATTCTGATCAAGGATGTCGAGGCGCTGGAGCGTGCCCATGAAGTCAGTTCGGTGGTGTTCGACAAGACCGGCACCCTGACCTCGGGCACCCCGCGCATCGCCCACTTGAGCGCTATCGACGGTGACGAAGCCACCTTGCTGCAATGGGCCGGTGCCTTGCAGCGCGGCAGTGAGCATCCGCTGGCCAAGGCGGTGCTGGATGCGTGCAACGATCGCGGCTTGACCGTGGCCGATGTCAGCGACAGCCAGTCCCTGACCGGGCGCGGCATCGCCGGCAGCCTCGATGGTCGTCGTTTGGCGCTGGGCAATCGGCGTCTGCTGGAGGAAAGCGGCTTGAATGCCGGGTCGTTGGCCGACTCGGCAATCGCGTGGGAAAATGAAGGCCGGACCTTGTCCTGGCTGATCGAACAATCCCCAAAACCGCAGGTGCTGGGCCTGTTCGCCTTCGGTGACACCCTCAAGCCCGGCGCGCTGCAGGCGGTACAACAACTGAGCGCACGGAACATCAGTAGCCATCTGCTGACCGGCGACAATCGCGGCAGCGCCAAGGTGGTGGCCGAGGCACTGGGCATCCACGATGTGCACGCCGAAGTGCTGCCGGCGGACAAAGCCGCCACAGTCGCTGCACTGAAACAAACCGGGGTGGTGGCGATGGTCGGCGACGGTATCAACGACGCCCCGGCACTGGCCGCCGCCGACATCGGCATCGCCATGGGTGGCGGCACCGACGTCGCCATGCACGCGGCCGGCATCACCCTGATGCGCGGCGATCCACGGCTGGTGCCGGCAGCACTGGAGATCAGCCGCAAGACCTACGCCAAGATTCGCCAGAACCTGTTCTGGGCGTTCGTCTATAACCTGATCGGCATTCCATTGGCGGCATTCGGCTTCCTCAATCCGGTGCTGGCCGGTGCGGCCATGGCGTTGTCGAGCGTCAGCGTGGTGAGCAATGCGCTACTGTTGAAAACCTGGAAACCCAAGGACCTGGAGGACAACCGATGAACATCGGCCAAGCGGCCCACCACAGCGGCCTGAGCGCAAAGATGATCCGTTATTACGAATCCATCGGCCTGCTCAAGGCGGCCCATCGCACCGACAGCGGTTATCGGGTGTACGGCGATGACGACCTGCACACGCTGGCGTTCATCAAGCGCTCGCGGGACCTGGGGTTTTCCCTGGAAGAAGTCGGCAAGTTGCTGACCCTCTGGCAAGACCGCCAGCGCGCCAGCGCCGATGTGAAAGCGTTGGCCCGCCAGCACATCGATGAGTTGAACCAGAAGATCCGCGAGCTGGGTCAGTTGCGCGACACCTTGCAGGACCTGGTTGAGCACTGTCAGGGCGATCATCGGC
>NZ_JBFUIC010000277.1:0-5450 GCF_056402075.1 Pseudomonas sp. P4_C3 | reverse complement strand
GTCCAAGCCTTCAACTACCCTCGCATCCCGCGCTTCATGCCGCTCACCAGACATCGGCGTTGCTAAGAACAAACCAAATCTATACGTTCCGTTTTGTTTCCGCAACCATGCCGAGTAAAACCTAGATTTACGCAATAGAGCCATTGACAACGCCAATCTCAGACAACAATACTTTGTATACGCATCGTTTTGTTAGTGCTACCTTCAATTAGATAGCTATTCATAGCCGGAGCGCGGCTTACGTAGGCCGCCTCGCGTTTACTTCAACTCTCTCTGCCGTTTCGGAGCTCGACGCATGACCGCTAATTCCCAGTCTCCCGTGTTCGTTTCAAGCGCTGCCGCGCAGGCCGTTTTCCGTTGGAAAGATGCGATTGCCGCGCTTCAGGCCGCTTATGGGCAACATTTGCCAGCCAGGGCTACCCCGCCTCGTACCGTTGCAAGTCTTGAAAAAACCTGGCTTCGCACCTTGCCGGCAATTCCGGCAAGTGGACGCTACTTCGGCGCCAAGCTGATGGGGTCGAACATGGGCGATGCGCCACCGGGGATCGAATACGTCATCGTTCTGTTTGACCGAACGACCAATCGCATTGCCGCTTTCATTGACGCAAATCTGATGACTGGATTCCGGACTGCAGCTACGTCGGCAGCAGCCCTTGACCGCCTCGCCCCACAGAAACCTGTTCGTCTAGCCGTCATTGGAAGTGGGTTGGAAGCCTCGATGCACACCCGTGCCTTCGCAAGTGTCCGCGAACTGACCGAAATAACCGTCTACAGCCCGACGCCTGAACGGCGCGAAGCGTTTGCCACAGCGGCGACGCGAGATCTCGGTGTACCCGCTCGCGGAGTTGGTTCGGCACAAGAGGCCGTGGAAGGCGCCGACATCGTGCTGACTGCCGCACGCTCACGCGATGAAAAGCCGATTTTGTTCGGCGAGTGGTTGAAGCCGGACGCCATTGTCGTTTCGATCGGTTCGACCATCCCGGAGCAGCGTGAAATAGACATTTCCGTCGTAGAGCGCAGTGACTTGATCATCTGCGACACCCTGGAAGAAGTGCTGGAAGAGACAGGAGACATGCTTGCTGCCCATACCGCCGGGATCGAATTTCGACACAAAGCCTTCAGCCTGTCTGACCTGATGAGTGGCGCCTGCAGTGAGCAGTTGAAGCAAGCCAAGGCCCCGATGTTTAAGTCAGTCGGCGGTGGTCTTCAAGACATTGTGGTAGCGGAACTCATCCTGACCAAGGCACTTGAAGCAGGGCTCGCAACACCACTGCCAATCGATTTTGAAACAAAGCGCTGAGCGAACAGCGACGACTATCACCAACCCTGACTAACAGGAGCCTTACATGGCCAATTACAATAAGAAAGACGCTCGAGACTGGGCACGCGAAAAACTCGTTGGGGTCGCCAACGTTACGATTCCAACAATGACCTCCGACTTCAAACGCATCAATGAGAAAGCCGTTCGCCACGACGTAGAACTGGCAATCAAGCATGGCTTCGTCGGTTCGCTGTCCTGCTCGGAGGTAGCCATCACCCAAGAGCAGTACGGTGAGTTCTGTCAAATCATGGCCGATCAAGCAGCCGGCCGTCTCGTGATCGTTCACCACGCGGTGTTCAACACGCTGGAAGATAACATTGAGGCCGTGAAGCGAGCCGAAGCTGCCGGCGCCGACCTTGTACTGCTTGGCTATCCTCCGTTCTTCTATCCGAAGTCCTATGACGAAGTATTCGAGTACACCAAGGCGATCTGCGACGCGACGAACCTGGGCGTAATCATCTTCCCGCTGCCCGCCTGGGGTTTCAGCCGCTTGCACCCTGCCGATATTCCGCTGGCGGTGCTGCGTCGCATGGTCGACGAGATCCCCAACGTCGTTGCAATCAAAGCCGAAGGCGGACTGCCTTACATCATGTCGGCGATCGAAGTTCACCGCGAATTCCATGAAGAAGTCGTTATCTCATCTCCGCTTGAGTATGAGTACGTGCCTTTGGCACAAGTGATGGACATCCCATTCTGCGGAACCAACTACTCCTCTTACTACGGCCCATTGCTACCACAGATCCACAAGTTGATCCGTGCGGGCAACTACGATGAGGCAACTCAGCTCTGGTACAAAATGGATCCGGCACGTAAAGCGTTTGCAAGCCTCCCAATGGCGGCAAACGGGCTTCTCAATCGCATGATGTGGAAATACCAAGGCTGGTTGCAGGGTTACAACGGTGGTCCTATGCCGCACCCGACCCAACGTGTGTACCAGCGCGACATGGCTGTGCTACGTAAAGGGCTGGAAGCTGCTGGACTGAACCCGACCACCGACCTCGATGAAGCCTTCTTCATCGGTCGTAACTCCATTTGAGGTCTGCCCGATGAATAGCACCGCAACCTTGAATCTGAAAGACCCCGACCTGCTGCGTCAGGCAATGTTGATCGACGGCGAATGGGTCCAGGCAGACAGTGGCCAGACAATCGAGATCCACAATCCAGCCACTGGTGAATGGGTAGCGCGCGTACCAAACGGTGGAGAGTCCGAGACTCGCCGCGCAATCGCAGCGGCCGAACGCGCCATGCAGGGATGGCGCAAGACGCTGCCAAAGGAGCGTGCAAAGGTCCTGCGCAAGCTCTATGAGCTAATGCTTGAAAACATCGAGGACCTGGCGGTCATCCTGACGGCCGAACAGGGTAAGCCCTTGGTGGAATCCCGTGGCGAAATCCTTTACGCCGCAAGCTTCATCGAATGGTTCGGGGAAGAGGCGAAGCGCGTGAATGGCGACATCATTCCGCAGAATGTAGACGGTCGGCGCATTCTCGTGCAGAAAGCCCCTATCGGTGTTTTTGCAGCCATCACACCGTGGAACTTCCCCTCCGCGATGATTACACGCAAAGCCGGTCCGGGCTGGGCGGTTGGTTGCGCTGGAGTTATCAAGCCGGCCAGTCAGACCCCCCTTTCGGCACTGGCTTTGGCCGTACTCGCCGAGCGCGCCGGTCTGCCGCCTGGTGTGTGCAACGTCGTCACGGGCTCGGCCCGCGCAATCGGCGGGGAGCTCACCGCAAACCCGGTCGTTCGGAAGTTGTCTTTCACAGGTTCGACCGAAGTTGGATCGCTGCTGCTGGCCCAGTGCGCTCCGACCATCAAAAAGGCGAGTATGGAACTGGGCGGCAACGCGCCGTTCATCGTCTTTGACGATGCTGATATCGATGCCGCAGTGAAAGGTGCAATTGCCGCCAAGTACCGCAACACAGGTCAAGCCTGCGTTGCCGCCAACCGCATGCTCGTTCAATCGGGTGTTTACGATCAGTTTGCGAAGAAGCTCGCGGATGCAGCCGCTGCGCTCAGGGTTGGTAATGGCATGGATGACGGTGTGGTACTGGGTCCGCTCATCAATGGGGATGCAGTGCAAAAGGTCGAAGAGCACATTGCCGATGCGGTGAAAAAAGGTGCACGCATTGCTACCGGAGGCAAGCGTCACCCCTTGGGCGGTAGTTACTTCGAGCCAACAGTGCTCACCGATGTGTCACGCGATGCACTGATCTTCAATGATGAAACCTTCGGCCCTGTCGCTCCCCTCTTCCGTTTCGAGACTGAGGACGAGGCAATTGCGATGGCCAACGACACACCTTTTGGCTTGGCAGCCTATGTGTACGCACGTGACGTCGGTCTGATCTTCCGTGTCGTCGACAATCTTGAGTTCGGCATGGTGGGCGTCAACGAGGGGATGATCTCCACAGAAGTTGCACCCTTCGGCGGCGTGAAGACCTCCGGACTTGGCCGGGAAGGCTCAAAATACGGGATCGACGACTACCTGGAAATCAAGTACGTCGCACTGGGCGGCTTGTAAGCCGGCGATAGTGGGTGAGGTGGTGTATGTCTATAAAACATGCGCCCTCACCTACACGCATTCATCACGGCGCTGTAAATTTTGCTCAATGGCCTCACTGATAAGACGTATCAGTGGGGCTCCAAACCCTCGTCTCGCTCTACGAGATCGACACAAGTTACGCATCTGATACCACGGCCAAAAGCAGACACTCACTAGGCAATCTGATGAGATGCGGCGTGTAATGACATCCAGTTCAATAATTGAAGTCATGCCCCAACTCCGCCTGCATCCACTCCAGAAATCTTCTGACCCTTGGGAAGTTGGAATGCGCTTTCGGGAAAACCAGGTGGTGTGCAGTGATTGCCGCACTCAACTGCGGCACTACCTCGACCAACGTTCCACGCGCTAGATAATCCTGCGCAAGCAGTGTGCTTTCCAGGGCAAATCCAAGCCCGTGGCTGGCTGCCTCCAGCGTCATGTAGGAACGGTCAAAACTCAGTGTGTAAGGCTTTTCAGGGCGCGATAAACCATGTTGTGCAAACAACTGTGGCCACTTGATCAGCGTCGCCTCCGACAGAATCAGGTTGCAGTCCAGCAAATCCGCAATGGCATGAATGGGTCGTTTTTCCAGGAGTTTGGGAGAAGCCATGACCGCGATTTTTTCATTGCGCACCGTGCGCACTTCGAAACTGGGCCAGTTGGGCATTCCGTGGCGGATGTCCACGTCGATCTTGTCCCGGCTGAAGTGCAGTGACTCATAGGAACACGAAAGGTTGAGCTGGATGTCAGGATGACTCTGGCGGAATTGCTCCAGACGCGGCATCAGCCACAGCAGTCCGAAACTGGGCGATGAGTGCAAGCGCAGGCAATCGAGGCTGAAGTCACTGGTCGCGCGCTCGGTCGCCACGGCAAGGCTGTGCAGGATGCCGGACACCTCGGTCAGGTACTGCTCGCCCACCGGCGTCAGGGTCACGCCTCTGGCGGTTCGGAAAAACAGCTGTCGCCCGATCATCGCCTCAAGCTTGGCCAATTGGTGGCTGACCGCCGAAGGCGTTAAGTCCAGCAATTCGGCAGCGCGGGCGACATTGCCAAAGCGCGCTGTCTGCTCAAAGGCCTGAATGGCTTTCAGGGGTGGCAGTGTCGGGGGTACTTCGCCGGTTGAACGCATGGTGATGGTTTTTCCGCTGTAAATAGCCTGAGCCGGGCATCGAGCCATTCAACCATCCAACTGCAAAAATGACGAGTGCTGAATTTTTTTCAGTACCCAGTGAAGTTCGCGTTATTGCTCAGGAACGGGGTGGAGCACAAGCTGAGTCATCGATTCGCTACGGATCGACCCAATAGCACTCTCCAATAAGAACAATGAGGTACTCCCATGCTTCTCCAAGGCAAAGTCGCGATCATCACCGGTGCAGCCTCCGCACGTGGCATTGGCCGCGCGACAGCGACCACCTTCGCGCAACAGGGCGCACAGGTTGTGATCCTCGACTTGGATGAATCCGCCGCCCGCGATGCCGCCGCCTCCCTGGGCGAAGGCCATCTGGGTCTGGCCGCCAACGTCGCTGATGAATCACAGGTTCAGCAGGCCGTCGCGAAAATCATCGAGCATTTCGGTCGCATCGACATTCTGG
>NZ_JBFUIC010000276.1:0-5452 GCF_056402075.1 Pseudomonas sp. P4_C3 | reverse complement strand
TAGTGGAGCAACTCGGGGACGAGACCTTTGCCTACCTGGACGTTCCGGGGACCCGTGACGGCCTGCTGACTGTTCGTTTGCCTGTGACGACGCTCGTTCGACTGGGCGATACGTTGACGCTCGGTGTGCCGAAACACAGTAGTCATTTGTTTGCCGCAGACCAAAGGGCCTACCCGAGGGGCCGGCCAGATGAGGTCGCGCCCGTCGAGAGCCCTGTTCTGGTGGTGCCCGGCAATTAATCAGGCGTCGGCCAATTATCCGGAGGCGCGCTCCACTAGGCTGCGGTCACCGAAGGTCAGAGCACAACAATAATAATTTCGCAGGGCGCAACGCTATCCACGTGTGGCCGTGCGCCAGCAAGGCTGGAGACAATATGAATATTCGCAACTTCGCCACATCCGGATTGGGTCTTCTCTTGGGTTCGTTACTGCAGGCAGGTGTCTGCAGCGCAGCGACTATCAGCATCTCCTGCAGCGCGACCGGCAAAGACCTGGAAATATGTACCCAGGGTGCCGAGGCGTGGGCAAAACAAAGTGGCAACCAGGTCAATGTGGTGTCTTCACCAGACGCGGGCCGATTGGCGCTGTATCAACAATTACTGAGCGTTGGTTCATCGGAAATCGATGTATTGCAGATCGATACCGTCTGGCCGGGTATCCTGGGGCAACACCTGGTTGACCTGCAGGAAAAGGCCGGTGGCGTGACCGACCAGCACTTTGCATCCCTTATCAAAAACGACACTGTCGGCAATCGGCTGGTCGCAATGCCTTGGTATGCCGACGCAGGAGTGCTGTATTACCGCAAGGATCTGCTGGAAAAGTACAAGGCCAAGGTTCCCGCAACCTGGGAAGAGCTGAGCGCCACGGCAAAGACGATTCAGGATGCCGAGCGCACTGCCGGCCATGACAAGTTATGGKGGTTTGTCTGGCAGGGCCGCAATTACGAAGGGCTTATGTGCAATGCTCTTGAGTGGGTGTCGAGCTACAACGGTGGCGCAATTATCGATGTCTCCGGCAAGGTGACAATTGACAATCCTGGGGCGGTCGCCGCTCTGACACTCGCCAAGGGCTGGGTGGGTAGTATCAGCCCCCAAGGCGTTCTGAACTACAGCGAGGAGGAAGCCCGCGGAGTATTTCAGTCCGGCGATGCGGTGTTCATGCGTAACTGGCCGTACGCGCTGGCGCTGGTCAATAACGACGGTAGCCCTATCAAGGATAAGGTCGGTATAGCGGTACTTCCCAAGGGCGGCGAGGAGGGGCGGCATGCGCCAATCCTCGGCGGCTGGCAGTTGGCTGTCTCCAAATACTCGAAAAATCCCGACGCGGCGGCGGACCTGGTGATGTACCTCACCAGCGCGGCGGAACAGAAGCGACGTGTCATCGCAGGAGGTTTCGCTCCAACGATTACCGCCCTGTACAACGAGGAAAGTGTGCGCTCGGCTGTTGGTCCGGTCGTTGATGTCCTTCACGACCTATTGACCAACGCCGTATTGCGACCTTCGGCGATCACCGGGAGCCGATATAGTCAGGTGAGCGCAGAGTTCTCCGATGCCGTTTATTCCGTTATTTCCGGCCGTACTGACGCCGCGACGAGTTTGAAGGATCTGGACAGCAAACTGTACAGAATGGGTCGGGGTGGAAAATGGTAAATACCACAGCTAAAGCATCTGCCGCTGATGTTTTTCCCTCCGGGAAACCAGGCAGCTCAGGACCTCGTGTTAGCTCTTTAACGCGTGACCGTGTGCGCTCAGCGTGGTTGTTTCTAACCCCGATGCTGATAATTCTGGCACTCATCGCTGGCTGGCCGCTCGCACGCACTATCTGGTTTGGCTTCACCGATGCCAACCTCGCGGATTTGAGCAGTGCGCGGTTTATTGGTTTTGGCAATTATCTGACGATGGACGATGGGCGCTGGTCGGGCTTGCTGACGGATCCCGATTGGTGGCGCGCAGTATGGAACACCGCGTACTTTGCGGCTATGTCCGTCAGCCTGGAAGTTTTTTTCGGGACGATCGTTGCCTTGGTACTTAACGCCAATTTTCCAGGGCGAGCATTGGTGCGCGCGGCCGTTCTCATTCCCTGGGCTATCCCTACCGTCGTCTCGGCGAAAATGTGGAGCTGGATGCTGAACGATCAGTTCGGGATTCTGAATCACGCATTGATGGCGCTGGGCATCATCAGTCATCCGCAAGCGTGGACGGCGGATCCGGACCTCTCGATGATTGCCGTTGTGATAGTAGACGTCTGGAAGACCACCCCATTCATGGCGTTGCTGATTTTGGCCGGCCTGCAGATGCTTCCTTCCGATTGTTACGAGGCAGCGAAGATTGATGGCATCCACCCGGTGCGGGTGTTTTTCAAAGTCACGTTGCCGTTGGTTCGGCCAGCCATCATGGTCGCGGTGCTTTTCCGCGCACTGGATGCCTTGCGCGTGTTCGATCTCATCTATGTGCTGACCTCTAACAGTAAAGAGACAATGTCCATGTCGATCTATGCACGCCAACAGCTCTTGGAATTCCAGGAAGTCGGCTACGGTTCTGCTGCGTCCACGCTGCTGTTTCTGGTTGTGGCCTTCTGCATCGTTCTATACATCGTGGCCGGTCGCGTTCGCTTCGACGAAGAACAATAAGGAGATCTGCAATGAAAAAAGTGCTCGGGATCTGCGCCTTTTACCTACTGGTAGCGATGATTGTTTTCATTTCTGTCTTTCCGTTTTACTACGCGATCATCTCGTCGCTCAAACCTGCGTCGCAGATGTTCAATGTCGACTACTTTCCTAAATTCTGGCACTGGGAAAACTATGTTGCAGTGTTCCGTGAACAGCGGTTCGCGGCCAATATCATGAACTCTCTACTGGTCGCGTTCTCAGTGGTGGCTGTGTCGTTATTGCTTAGCGTAACAGCCGCTTACGCGTTGGGTCGAATACGCTTTCGTGGACGCAAGACGATCCTCGTGATCATCCTGGGCGTATCCATGTTTCCACAGGTCGCGGTGCTGTCGGGCATGTTCGAGCTGATCCGCTTACTGGGTCTCTACAATAATTTGCTTGGCCTGACGCTTTCGTACCTGATATTCACGCTTCCTTTTACGGTATGGGTCCTGACGACTTTTATCAGGGGCCTTCCCAAGGAGTTGGAAGAGGCGGCAATCATGGACGGAGCCAAACCATGGACGATCATCACCCGTGTGTTGATGCCGCTCATGTGGCCGGTTCTGGTGACGACCGGGTTATTGGCTTTTGTGGCTGCGTGGAACGAGTTTCTCTTTGCCCTGACATTCACCCTGACCAATGAACAACGCACAGTGCCGGTCGCCATTGCCCTGATCACCGGAGGAAGTGCCCACGAGCTGCCCTGGGGCAATATTATGGCGGCCTCGGTCATTGTGACGGTCCCCATTGTATTGTTGGTGCTGTTCTTTCAGCGGCGCATAGTTTCAGGACTGACCGCAGGCGCAGTGAAAGGCTAGGCGGCCGCAAAAACTAAGTGCAGCACCTTACCCTCCGGTAAGGTGCCGCCATGACCTATACAGAACTCAGCAGCTGGTAGTATCTATGACCGTATAGGATTTAATAATACCTACATGGTTCTTGGGCTTATCGCACTGTCTTTTACGGCATTGTCCGCTTTTACACTTACGGGGAGCGCACGAAAGAAAGCAGTACCTGAACGGGCAATCTGATTCAGGAAGTTCTCGCAGAGTTAAATGTCATATAACGGAAAAATAATGAGACATTATCTAGTATTTATTGGTGTCGGTCTGCTGATAAGTGGCGTCGTTCAAGCACAGCCCATTAGCGTTGAGGAAAGGTTGATATCCATGGAGCGGCGTATACAAACGGCAGAAAGGCGAGCAGCCGCAGCGGAGAGTGAAGTACTTCTGCTGAAAAAAAACATCGCCATGGTGCCTAGGGATACTTCAGAATCTGACAGTGTGCGGTTGACATCGGTTAGCGATGCTGTTGACCCTGAGACGACAGCAAAGGAAATAAAAATTCCGGAACTAAAATTGCGCGGATACGGTGATTTAAAACTATATGGTGATGTCGAATTAAACGTCGATGCAGCCAGTCAATCTGGCCAGCTGACATCTGCAAGAAATCGCTCAGACARTAAAGTTTGGCGACCTGGTTCCGATGGACGCAGGGACGTCAATGGCCGTATTCTTGTTGGTCTTGACGGTTATCGTCGCCAGGATGACGGGCGCTATGCTGGATTCAGCGTCCAGCCATTAGCGAATGTGAATGGCAAAATGGGAGTTGACGACGCAGCTTTCTTCTTCGGCGCCGAAAAGGACTGGCAGGCAAAGATTGGTCGATTCGAGGCCTACGATTTGTTTCCGCTCAACCAAGATACTTTTGTAGAATATTCTGGAAACACCGCCAACGACTTGTACTCTGATGGTTACGGTTATATTTACATGATGAAGGAAGGGCGGGGGCGTAGCAGTGCTGGCGGCAATATTTTGTTGAGTAAAAACCTCGGGCGATGGTATATGGAAATCAATGCATTGTTCGAGGACGGAACTTCACTTTATTTCGATAGAGAATATCATGGGAATGCTTTGGAAAACAGGAAAAATACTGTCTATGTAAGGCCGGTAGTTGCCTGGAAAGGAGACGTTTTTTCTGCCGCCATAGGAATGGAACACAACGTGGTTAAGAATGCCTATGGTCACAATAGTTTGGATGGGGAGTTCAGAGATCAGTCGGCGCGTACCGGCTATGGCGCTACGCTGGGCTGGAATACAAAGAATAATGACCCTGAAAACGGCGTGCAAATCAATTTTAGTACCGCCTATATGGATGCGGTGGACGAGCAGGATCTTTCCGTCGGTATTAATGGTTTATGGCGCCGTGTTGAGTTGGGGTATGTTTTTGCCCATAATCAGATCAATAAATTCAATGCCGAAGAAAATTTTGATGCTATGAATGGTCCTCTGATGAATCCGGGAATGTATGATATACATACCCTCTTTACGTCTTATCTTATTCCTAATGTTTTTGATATGGAGAATTTCAATTTATACCTTGGGGGGTATGTCTCATATCTACAAAAGGACAGTGAGGGGCAGCTTGTGAGTGGCAGCAATGATGACCGATATGGTCTGAGAGCACGATTCAAATATTTATTCTAATATTAATGATTTTGCACGATAATCTTCTGGTCGAAAGTCAGGGAGTGAAGGTGGTTACCGCTCTGGTGTAAAATCACTCATGGGTTGGAGACTGGATTAATACTCCTTTTCCACCTTAAACATAAAACGACGCTCGGTGAACGTCGTTTTATGTTTGTACGTAATTTGTTCGGTTTGTTAAGAGCGAGGTCAAGCTCGTTATTTTTGCCCAAGATCTCTTGCGCCCCGCTGTCTTCATCGGGTTACAAAAGTGCAACTACAATTAGTATCAGAAAATTGGCGCCTGAAGGGAATAGTACTTTCACCCCGACCTCCAG